>CAZAYL010000001.1:0-32573 GCA_964489405.1 uncultured Lachnospiraceae bacterium
GTCAAGGCGAGCCTTGCCCGGAAGGGCAACCCGCTTCATTATGGCGTACCCATACACATTGACCGCGCTAGCATAATAAGGATTGATTTTATCATCGTGCTGGCGCGTGGCAAGCTGTGGGGCGCGATACCGCACGCGTGGCACGCGGTTCGCGAGATTCCTACGCTTCATCAAACCCCACAATGCGGGTTTGATTTTCGCTCTGAATGACCCAAAGAGAGTACTCATACCCGCTTTTATAATAAGGAATTATTTGATAATAGTGGGACTATTTCTCCACTATTGTACTCGCGGTAGCAAATAATAAATTACGTCCTTATTTTCATCGTAAGGTACTCTCCTCATCGTCATTGCGAGCGAAGCGTAGCAATCTCCCGGAAGGGGTCGCGGTCAGTTATGTGCGAATATGCATATTGACCGCGCCAGCACTATAATATTTTGGCACATAGTTAAAACGCTATGTGCTTTTTTTTATTGCTACAGCAGTTGCGGTATCGCGCCCCCAAGCCCGCCCCGCGCCAGCACTATGATAAAGGGACGTTTTTTATATTTTAGCCCTTAATTTGTTTGACTTAAATACCGCAAAATTGGTATAATAAAATTGTAGTATGTATGGGCAAATATCGGCACAAATGCCGTCCCCCATTGCATAATAAAAAAAAATATGAAAAAACTATAAACAAAAGCAAAATTTGTTAGTTATTTTGGAGAACTTATGAATAAATTATACGCGTTGTTGATAACATTTTTGATAGGTGTCACTTGTACACTTTCCGCTTGTGGGAATCCATATCAAAAAATGAAGATGGAGTTGATAACTGATTCTAATATTGAAATTCAACTCACTGAGAATGTCGAAGTCAATACTCCCGAGAGAGAACTTGACCCAAACACTGCGCTAGTTAAAGTAAAAATTTCTGGCGTCGGAGAGAAAGTTTCCAAGCAAGCAGTGTTCACATCAAGCGACCCATCGAAGTTGCGTGTCAAAAGCTACACGCTCGACGGCGACACCACCACCGCGGAAGTCATCGCACAGAAGCCAGGGAATGTCGAACTCTACGTAAATTCAAAAGAAGGGGGCAAGAAAGCCACAGTCAAAGTCAGCATTGTGCGCAAAGTTTCCGCCCTGAGTTTCGATAAGAGTTACAAGCCAGCAGTCGTCATCGGCGGTGCTCCAACCAAGATTGATACGACAAAACTCGTGTTCAATCCAAGCGACGCAAATGTCCGCGATGTCGAATTCAGCCTTGCAGAGAATGTTGCGGGTGCCAGCATCGACGAGAACGGCAACTTGACTGTTACAGAAACATCAGCCGATACAATAAGCGTTCGCGTTTCTCCAAAATTTAAAGAAAACGACAATGTCTTTGCCGACATCGACGTTGCAGTTTTGCCAAAGGTCGACGCCGAGCAAATCACATTTAGTGGCGCATTTGGCGAAAACGAGCAATCACTAGACGAACTCGTCCAATGGGTTAAGAACGACCCTAACAAAGCATCACTATCCATTAATTTTAGTTATAATTCTCAAGATATCCAAGATTTACTCGCAATTAGAGTCGTTCCGCAAGATACGCGTTTCTTGACGGAGAAAGAATCTGCGCGCACCGCTTCTGGTGTCGTGCTTAGTCCTATTGAAGCGTGCACTACCAGCGCACTTATCGAAGTGTATTATGTCGGATACGAAAGTATAGTCGTTGCATCTAAGCGCATTGATTTCACAATCACTGACGCAGTTACCGACATCAAAACGAATTTGGCAAGCGATGAAATCACAGTCTACAACGCAAGCCGAACCAATATGAACCGCGGTACAGAATTTGTTGTTACACTCAGTCCAATCAGTGCCAGCAATCTAAAGTACAAACTTGTCATCGCTGAAGATATCCGAAATCACTTGAAAATTGTTGATTCAGTTGGTGGCGTTGTCGGCAATGAACAAGGAGAAATCGCAAGCGGGACAAAATTATTCATTAGCCACGACGGCGAACTTGCAAATCGAGAATTTACATTCGATATCGAGCCAGTCGGCGAAAAACTTTGCGAACCAATCACAATCAAAGTGAATTGCTTGACAGCAATCGAAGAAATCAACGCTGCTGATTCAATTATGCTTTGGTATAGCGAAACAAACGGAATCGGCGCAAATACTGCACTTAACTTCAATGTCGAGCCAACAGGGGCAACAAAGTCGACAATCGAAGTAGTATCGAATAATCTCGACGTAGTTCAGGTTTCTTATGACGCTGAGAAAAACGCATACATAATCATTCCTAAGAAAACAGGTTATGCAACACTTTCATATATCTCTAATGGCTACACATATACACAAACAGCAGTTGAAGTCGTCGCCCCGTTTGAAGACTTTGTTACTACAATAGCGTCGCCAAAGGACGACATCAATGTCATCGAAAGGACGATGATTGATTATTCTTCGATTAACGGCACAAATTATGGGCAAACCTTAGAATCTGCAGTCATCGTCGCGGGTAAAAGCGTAAAAATTGACGTTATCAGTTGTCCTACATCAGCAAAGATAAAAAGTATAGAATACGAAATTAAAGACGTCGTCGGCGCAAATGCGGGACTTATAAGCATTAAAGACGGCTATCTATTGACACAAACAGTTGTCGAGAGTTTCAAAGTCGCCGTCAAAGTTATAGGATATTCCTACGATTTGACAAGTGGCAAAGTTGTTGAATCGGAAGAGATGATAAAAGAAATTACATTTGCTTCAATTATTCCTATCGAAAATTTCTCACTCTCATCAAGTTCAATCTCACTAACCGACGCTAGCACACTCGGGTATTCGGAAATTGAGAAATCGCAAGCAGTAATTGATTCAGACATTAAGCCGTCAAACGCTACCAAGAATAAGAAAGATATCCAATGGACAATCAAAGAAACGCAATATGCTGGAATCATCGAAGTTTTGGATAATGGTCGTGTTCGCATTACGGGAGAACTCCAGCAAGCAGACGGGGATTCTCGCACCGTTACGCTCGTTGCGTCACTTGAGGAATATTCTCGCACGTTCACATTCGAATGCCTTATCACTATCAAACGCGCACAAGTAGTTCAAAGTATCTTGCTTGAAGATTACGACGAATCACGTGGCGTGTACTTAAAAAGTGCGGAAAATGACACTTACCAAATCAACGCAACAGCAATGCCTGCAAATTCAGCGAACAAAACACTCACCTATCACGCTTTTGATATTACACCAAATTCAAGTTATAGCGGGGCCGATTGGTTCGCAAAGGGTGAATACACCCGCAGTGAGCCAACATTAATAAGCGTCTCCAACACTGGGTTAATCACGCCCAAAACTAGCGCGAGTGGGGGTTTTGCAGTCGTCTGGATAATTCCAGCGGACAACATCAAGTCCGAAAAAATAAATTATACCACAATCTCAATGAAAAGGGTCATCCTTGTGCGCATTGCCGACGGCTCAGAGAATGCACCATACGAAATTAGAAGTTATGTTGACTTGCTAAACATCTCGCAAGCAATGGACAAAAATTATGTCCTTTCGCAAAGTATTGACCTTTCAAGAATTGACAATTTCACACCAATCGGCAGTGCGGAAAACCCTTTCACAGGCAAATTGAGCGGGCAATACATCACTACAAGTGGCGAAACAATCGTCAATGAAATTTCCAATCTAAAAATCAATATTTCAGGCACAGTAAATGGCAACTATGGGCTTTTTGCTCGCGTCGGGACAAAGGGAATTGTTGAAAATTTGACAATATCCATCATTGAGAGTTCTTTCTCGGCTTCACTCGGCACTGATGATGAGACATACTTTGGTTTTGTCGCGGGGGTAAACCTTGGGACAATTGACAATGTCAAAGTGAGATTCAATGGCAATCTCACAGTTTTCGCCACAAAGAACGATAGCGCAAATATACTTGGCAATATGAATGTTGGCGGAATTGCGGGCGAAAACCAAGGTACTATCCAAAATTCAAGCAGTATAACATACGGCACGTATGGCATAATTGTTGGCGAAGTTGACGGAACTGAAACTGCAAGTATCAATATCGGAGGTTTGTGTGGTAGAAACTACGGGAAAATAATCGGACAATTTAAATTTGTCGGCGACCTTTTGACCGCAACAAGCAGTGAAACAACATTTAATTCCGTCGACTTTAATGACGAAACAGTCAATTCTAGCATTTATTTTGCAAATACAACGCAAAGTGTTTATATCGGCGGGATTTGTGCTCACAACCTAGTAAACGGGACAATTATAGGTGCGTATTCAAAGGCAACAATCTCTAGTCCGCAATTTGTCGGTGGAATTTGCGAAAGCAACTATGGAACTATCAAGGACGTGAGATTTACTGGTTTTATCAAAGCAAATAAATACGCAGGCGGAATTGTCGGCAGAAATGAAGTATTTAACACCTATACAGGAACAATCACTTTTGGCATCGTCGAAATTTGCGACGACAAAGTCCACTTTGAAAATTACGACGATTCAGAAGTCAAATATTTTGGTGGCGTTGTCGGTTCAAATGCAGGCGAAATTAAATATAGCTTCATCAATTCCTATTCCGCGCAAAGAGCGAATTCCAACGAAAATAAAGACTTTGCAATTTCAGCAACAACAATTAGCAACACAGGCGCGTTTGCGGGGAACAATAGTGGAACAATTTCAAAGAGTTTTGCAAATGTCCAACTAGATACAAGCAATATAAATATTTTTGTTGAATCAAATAACGGAACTATTTCAAGTTGCTATTCTCTCTCATATGTTGGCGATTTTTCAACGACAAATCAAGTAACATATGGCAAGAATGCAGATGATTTCACAACAAAATCAGGCGTAAACTTTGGTAAGGAAGTTATCAAAATTAACGCCGATGAAATTAAAGAACTTGACTCATCAACAACAAATACACGTGGCGATGTTTTGCTCACACAAAGCCCAGAAGAATTAAAAGCAACCGTGAAAGTTACAACAAGTTCTGGAACTAGTGTTACAAAAGTAAATAGATACTACAAATATAGCGACACGCAACTAGTTTTGTTCTACAACACTAGCGCAAACAAAACAAGAAATGAATATAAACTTGCAGATATATTCACAATTTCCGTTACGCCAAACACTTCTCGCAACAGAAGTGTTGTCGTCAGCGTTATTGAAGGGAAAAACATCCTTAAAGTCGAGGGCTCGACAATGACAACGCTCGGGCAAGGGCGCGCAGTGTTGCGCTTTGCTAGTAGCCTAGACGAAAGCGTTTTCAGCGACATCGAAGTCTATGTCGCATACGGCATTACAAGCATTAACGTCGACAATATCGAACCGCGCAAAGAAAATAATCAAATCTATAAAGAATTGAAAATTGCGCTCGACGGCACATTTGATTTCAAAATTTCGAACCATAATGTCGAAACTATAACCGACGGGAATGAAATTGTTCAAACCGAATTCACAGCACTTGCTAGTGGCGGATATTTATTTAAGTTTGACACAGCAGATGTCGTAAAATTCGACATCGCTGAAAAAGTCGATGGGAAAAATGAATTCTATGTGCGATATGATGCAAGCCAAATCTTGACCGCGCTTTTGGCAAGTAAGACTAGCGCGTGGATATATCCATACATTTCAGCACAATTCTCAAATGGCACGAATGTTGTGGAAACAAAAGTTGTCTTGAGTGATATCTATTATTCTTACGACTTGATAATTTACGAAGGACTTAGCGACTTTAACTTGCAAAGCTCAAGCGAAGAAATTATGCCGAACACTACGCTAAACTACAATGTTACCTTGTCAACCGACCAAGAAGACGACAAAATTGACTTTGTTAAAATCTATAGCGGTAGCAAATTTGACGCCAATGGCAAAGAAAAATTGGGCGAAGAATATGACATTAAATCTGGTGTTTTGAGTAAGGAAGTTTCATCAAATTCAAAATTTGCAATGGAAATTTTGCAATCTCAATTCAATGCCGACCAAAAGACAAAAACATACACCTTTGGCATTTCTCCAAGCACAGCACTTGACGGCGAAACAGCAATATTGCAAAGAGAAACCTACACAATCGAGTTTGGCGTTACATACGCAAGCGGGGAAAAGGCGACAAAAACATTTACCTTGACCCTTGTCCCACAAATTCTTATGAATATTGTGGCAAATCACTACAACGACGGCGCAGATTTTGACGTAAACTTAAAAGGCGCGGGCGAAGAAGTATCAACGCACATTATCTCAGGATACTATGGGTTGTTAGTCGTCAATCTCTACCCAAGTTATAGCACATTCGATAGACTTGAAATCACAAGTAGCACTGTTCAAAATGACAAAATCACATTCGAGCAAGTCTACTACAATGTCGACAATGACAATTACGACACAAAGGTAGCAGACACCCAAATCATCGCAAATGGTATTAGTGTCAAACGCCAATCAACAAAAAGCGAGGAAAATGGTTATTCCTTTGACGGTCGAATTTTCTTGCGCACTCTCATCAGTTCCGCAATCACAATGGGGCAAGTTTTCACAATCACGATTTCAGCATACAACGACGGCGAAAGCGCCCCATACATCACAAAGACTATTCAATTGACGACCTTGCAAGCGCCATACTTAGCATTTGATGTAACTAGCGATAATGGCAGATCAATATCGGGCGCTGAGCACGAATTTTATGTGGCATACAATAAAGAAATTTATTTCAACGTCGTGACGGACTCAATAATAAATGAAAGTGAGATATTCAGCACCATTACGGATGAAGCTGGCGAAGCCGTCTCAGGCGTTTCGCTTGTAAAAACAAGTACTCAAGTTTCAGGGCAAAAGAAAACATTTAAGTACTACATTCAAGCAAATGAAACATTCAAAGTAGATAAAGTATATAATGTCGCGCTTACCGTTACGCGTACAATTAACGGCGTCAAAACAATGACAAAAATTGTCAACAAATTACACGTCGTCGATTTCTTAGTCACAGGGTTCAAAATCATAGACGGGCAAACTAACGAAATCCTTGTTTCGAACGGCACATTGTCGCGCGCACTTTCAACCGACGGCTGGCAAATTGAAATTAAATTGACAACTGTTTGTTGTGATGATAATTCATCATTAGTGGACACAATTGAAGCACAACTTAATGGTAAACAGGCGTATAGTGGGGAAAAGTACTACAACCCGTGGAAATACAAAGTTTTGTCGGGTGCAAATGCTGGACAATTTATGACGATTGGAAATGAAGAAGTTTCGTCGAACTTTAAACTAACACGAGATGGTACAAAAGGATATGTCCTTGTTGGTACAAGTATCGCAAATGTCGATACATTAATGGCGGACATTTGGTACTATTATAATGGTGGCAAATTTACACTTGCAGATTCAAACTCTCCAATCATCGTCGGAAATCCAAGCACGCAATTTAGACTTGATTTTAGCATCACAAGTTCAAAAGACCACCCACTACCAATCACTACAAGTGAAGAATTTTTGGCGATGGACGAGGGGCTCGACTACATCTTGCTAAATGATATCGACCTTAAAGAAAACTATGTGCCACTCAACACAAAAATAAGTTCATTAGACGGGAATGGCTACACAATCAAAATTGGTTCATTCTCAACTATAGCGGACGACAAAAGTAGCACATCAATCAACCTAGGACTATTTGGCAAAGTCGACACAGACACGGTTCTAAAAAATATAACAGTATTTTTAAGTAAAAATGCTACTTACGAATTGCAAAATTATTCAACAATCAATTTTGGTGCTATCGCGGGCGAAAATGCTGGCACAATCACCAACGCATACGTACAACAAACTATATTGTCAAATGAAGAATTAGTACAAGAAGTTTTGACGCAAAGCAGTTCCGAATCTTCCACAATTACCGCGAACGTTGCAGGACTTGTCGGCACTAATACAGGTGTAATCACAAATTCGCGTGTCGAATATCTCAAACTCACTTCAAGTGGCAGTGTCGCAGGACTAGTGGCGCGCAACAACGGAATAATTTCAAGTTCGTATGTCCTTGAGCCAACTATTGAAAGCACTAGCGGGAATGTCGGCGGATTTGTTACAATCAACAGCGGGACAATCAACACAAGTTATATCCGCGGTGGCTATAAAAAAGACGGAACAACAGATGAAATAGATAAATACGGGTTAAGAGCAACTGAAGGCTACATAACCGCCGTTGGGCAAGTCGGTGGCTTTGTTTACCAAAATAGCGGTGAAATCAATGACTCATACGCAAATATCAAAGTTACATCGCAGTCGCGCAGTGCAGGGTTCGTGTACGAGAATACAAGGGGCGCAGAAATATATAACTGCCTAAGCCTTTCGAAAATTATTCAAAATAGTATCGCGCATATGCCATTTGTCGGTACCGATACAAGCGACCGCTTCTTGAATAACGGAACGCTCACAAATGCGTATTACTACAAGTACAAAGACGTAGATAAGGGGGAAGCTGACCGTTTCGTCGACTATGATCGCGACGGCAACAAAAACCCAGCGCAAGAGATGACAAAGGAAGACTTAGCAACAACTACATCACTAACGGGCTTTGCATTTAGTAGTAACGACGCCGAATATTCGGGTGTTTGGGTTCAACCGAATGGAAAAATGACATACTTTAAAACTACAAAAACTGCCAACACTACTAGCGATGATACTGGAAATAACAAGGATAAAGAAAGACTTTTATTCAAAGAAGGGTTACCAGAACTCGTTGCGCCAAATGTTATCGCGAAAAGTGTGCGTAGGATTGAGAAAGTCGAAATAAATAGTGTTACTGGCGAAAGTATTTACAACTACGTTTATGTTACAGAAAGCAACAAAATTGGCGATGAAAAGGTTGGATATGCTTACGGAACAGTAAGCAACCCAAGTTTGATTTCTTCCGCGCAAGACTTTGTTGACACATACGAAGTTGAAGATAGTAACGGATTAAAGATGACATCGACAGTCAGTGCAAGACTAATTAAAAATGTAGACTTTGCATCATATGAAGAAACTTTGAGAACACCAAAAGTAACCCTTAGTGGTGTTACAATCGAAGGCAACGGGCTCTCAATGAGCAATATCTCAATTGTTTCTAACGTCGACGAAAATAACGAAAAATACGGCTTATTTGGAAGCATAGTCGGAAATACTGGTTCAGCTACTTCAACTACTATGAGAATTTCCGCAGTCAAGAACATCAAGTTTAGTTTCAATGAAGTCAAATCAGCATCAAGCAACATCGTCGGTAGCGTTGTCGGTAAAATAACAGACACAAATCTCATTGACGTCAGCGTAACAGGCAGTCAAGTTGCCGTCAAAGGCGCGAATATCGTCGGCGGTGTTGTTGGACTCGTCGAAGGGGAATCAAAGCTCTTCCACATTTCCTCAAATATTTCGGTCAATAGCGGTTATCGCAATTCAGGAAATGATAAATATAAAACCGCCGACGCCGAAATCGACACAAAAAATGCCCTATACACCAATGATTCAGCGTTCTTTGATTTTGATGAAGATGAAGCACAACCAAAAAATACGCTTAAGTATGTCAGTTACGCAGGCGCAGTCGCAGGTGTAGTCGACACAAAGATAGACAACTCAATAATGAAGTGCTATCTATCTCCAAATATCTATGACGTGCAAGTCTATGACAACGTCAAAGTCATCGGCGCAACAGCAGGTGGCGTGTTCGGTATGGTCGGGCTTTACACCTTTGCATCTAATATCGAATTCAAAATTCATAGTTCGAGCTACATCTCAGGAGACGACTACGCGGGCGGACTTGTCGGCGAACTCCGTGGAAAATTGTCGCGTTCAAGCGTTATACATTCAAATCAAAGCGAAATAAACAAACTTTCGTACGGACAAACAAGCGACGACATCAATTTGACATTATTCAAGACCAACACGACAACCAAAGCAAGTGGTGGACTTGTCGGTTTCAACCTTGGCGGGACAATTCTCGACTCAATCACTTACGCATACGTCCGCAACCCATATAGCAACTTTAGCGGTGGGGCAGTCGGCGTGGTAATCTCGGGCGACATCAAAGCAGTAATCGCCACAAGTAGCGTCATCGGCAAAAAATCAATTGGCGGTTTAATCGGTGGGATTATCTCAGTCAAAGCAGGGGAAGAGAACTACTATAATAAGTCCCTTTTGCCAATGTACTTTGATAAGACATACAACATTGATTCCACATTGAATTTTGACCTTGTTAATAACCAAGACCAAAACTCATTAGTTTTGAGTTATGTAATGGCAGGCAATAACTGGACGACAAGTGACCAAGCAACACTCACTTCACTCAAAAATAGTGGAGGAGATTGGGGTGGCTTGATTGGTACGTATGACACCGATTTGCCAACAACCTACATCAACACTACGCACCCTAAAGATAAGGAAAGCGATGTCAATCTCATCAACTACTATGTTGCTGGCGGAAATACGACTGGAAATATGACTAATGATTTATCATCGTGCGGAAATGAAACAAAAATAAAAGAGTGGGGCAATATTGCCGAACCAATCGCATTTACAAGTCTTACATATGCCAACAAATCAAAATACTTTGGCAATTACTATAGATTTGTTTGGGATTTAACTAACGACGGCAAATTCCCAGAGATAAACATCAAGGCAGTCCCAGAAACAATCACGCTCGAAAGCGCAAGCGACCTATTGCAAATTGTTTGGAATTTGTCAGCCGACTACCTAATTGTCAACGACATTGACCTATCAAGCATCGACTCTTGGTTGCCACTAGGGTTAGATAAAGAGCCATTTAGCGGAACTATTCGCTCAGAAATAAAGGTTAAAGACGATTCAAATAATGAAACAAAGCACACCTACTATAAGATTGAGAATTTAAGAATAGTCGCAAGCAATATCAAATATGTCGGTTTATTCGGCGTAACAGGATATAATTACGAAACAAAGAAAGGCGCTGAGTTCAGAAATCTCGTCATTACCGTCAACGAAATCATTGGTAAAGATTCGCCAGATATCGAATCATCAATTGGCGCACTTGTCGCAAAGGCGCGCGGTGCAACAATCGAAAATGTTGTAACAACCAAAGCGACAAAAGAATCAAAAATTGTCAGCAGTGGTGAGTACACAGGCGGAATCGTCGGTGTTATGGAAAACTTGCTTATTGACGACGAAGAACTTATTGACAACGAAGGTAGTACTATAAATGGAACTCAAAGCAGTAATCAAGACAATAAACAAATCATCACGTCGACAATAACAAATTCACTCTCAACTCTCGACATCGGCATTTTAAAACGTGGGACAGGCATTAGTGGTGGCAAATTTACTAAAGTCGGCGGTGTCGTCGGGCAAATTAACGCAGGCGAAATTAAGACGACTGCAAGCAACCAAAAAATTGCGCTTTGTAGGGAAAAAACGGACGAAAAGGGTAATGTTGTAAAGGACGAAAAGGGAACTGTTAAGTACGAATTGATTAGTAGTTCAGTAAGTGGCACAAATGATTGTTACAATATGTCGCTCTATATCGGTGGGGTTGTTGGCGCAACAGGTTCACAAGTTTTGGAATTGAGCAATGTTTCAGAACCTCAAAGCAGTGTTTCAGAACCTCAAAGCATTACAATTGACAACTCCCTAAGTGATTCGGATATCGAAATACTTGCAATTAATTTGACAAGTAAAGAAATAAAAACAATCATTGGGGGCTTTGCAGGATGTGTAGACGTAACAAATAACACTGCAAACGTCAAAATTTCCAACTCGTATGCAACGGGTATGGTTACAGCCGACGGCATTTTGGGAGAGACCACCCCAGTCAAGAATAGTTTTGTCATCAGTGGCTTTGCAGGTCAAATTGTCGTTAAAGAGGTTAAAGAGAATGACTATAAAACAGTTGTCGAAGATTGCTATTGTTTGACAACTCTTGTTGACAAGACAAACACTGCACACATCCGAGGTTTTGCGCAATGTATTGCTAAAAGTAGTAATGGTGAAACATATACATACACAGACATCACAGATACTAAAATAGCTAAGGATTGTGCATATGAGCATTACTATGCATTGATTACTGATTATGACGGCACATTTGGTAAGTCAACCGCTGAAATACTCAAAATGTTCGATAAAGATAATAATACCAACACAACTCTAAGCAACCAAGGTAATGGGTTATACTATCCAGTTGTGAAAAATGGTACTTACATTTTGGGTGTCAACGACCGAGCGCAAGACTTTGCCATCTATGGCAATAACTTAGGCTCAAAAATCAACCCAATTTTGCTTGATAGTACAGATGCAATCTTAAAAATAACAGACTATGCTAAGGGCAACGAAAAGTACAACTATTACCTAGTTATAAATGACCTTGACGCAATTCAAGCCCACCAATACAATAAAGATGACGAAATCATCTCAGACAATAGTCCAATGATTAGCGAATTCTATGGGTTCTTGAATGGCAACGGGAAATCAATCAGTGGCTTTACAGTCAAGGAATCTCCAAAGGAATTTGATGAAGAATTCAAAGTCATCGCAAATACAAGTGAAGTCGAAAATGTCGGATTATTCAAAGTACTAAAAGCGAAATCTTGCATTTCAGGTTTGAGTCTAAAAAATGTTTACATTGATTATCAATCTGAGTCAACTATCAACAACTCAACAATGAACGTTGCAGGGCTTGTCGGCACAATGGAAAGTGGCTCAATCATTTTCGCAAGCGTAGTTACGGGCGACATATTCGCTAAAGGCGCTCAATATTATGATGACAACAACGAACTTGTTTCTCGCGGGCAAACGCTCAATATCGGCGGACTCGCAGGCTATGTAAATGGCGGGCAAATAATCAACTGCGCAAACTATGCGCGCGTCGCATCCTTTGATTACAGAAAGTATAAAAATGTGAAGGGAACAAAAGAAACTGCAAGTCTAAATACGCTCAATATCGGCGGACTCGCGGGCAAAGTTTCTAGCGCAAGAATGGTGAACGTGTTCTCAATCTCACAAATTAACTATACAGACGGAAATAGTGCAACAAACAATGTCGGAAGAATCGTCGGTTATGCAGGATATTCGACAATCAAAGATTATTACGGAATAGTCGAAGTAGTAAAGCAAGAGAATACATACGCTGAAGAAATCGAAAACGTTGGGGCATATGACAGAGACGGTGGGAGTAACACTAACATCATCGTGAACGAGAAAACAAATGACCTAAGTTTAGGCTTGAAAAAAGTCCAAAACAGCGATTCAAGCGAACAAAATAGTGGGGACTCAACTCCAGCAAGTACAGGAATAATTAGTTATAATGCACCAAGCGCGGAAAATAACACTAATGGTGATAATACTGAAGACAAAGAAGTAGATTTGGGTAAAAACTACGGATATGAGTACAACCCAATTTTGGAAAGCATTATTCCAAAAACATCAAAAGAATTAGACAACGGTGTTTTCTATAACGCAATCAATACCGAAACATTGATGAATTTAATGCAAGGCAACTGCAACATTCTCCTTTCTAGCGACATCTACATCAACAAGTCTGATTCCTTTGCACAAGGAAAAGATGGTGAAGCTATGACTGGAAAACTCACTGTCGATACATACTCAGGGATTCTTGACGGCGATAATCACAGAATTTACGGCGTTAGCGGACTGCTCACTGCAAATCTTAGCGGGACTATTGAAAATGTAGCATTCAGCGGAACAAGTACTTATAGTGGGGAAGATAACTATATTATAAATACATTATCAGACACAGCGGAAATTTCAAATGTCGACCTTTGTATTACTGATTATGAATTAGATATTGCCAAAGAAATGAATACAGGGTACACACTTAGTGATGTAAATAGCATTAGTAAAGATGACAAGACAAATGAAGAAAGCAAGTGGATGAATATGAGCCTTACTAACGACAAAAAGGAAGATAGATTGCGCACCTTTGTCGAAAAATGGGACAACATAGACGTTCGCGGTGTCTATCTTGATAAATCGAAAGCAACAAAATCAGTTGTTAGTTATGATAGTGATAACAAGGAAATAGAAACTAAAGTCACAGAATGGCGCAATAGAATCAACGACGTCTATCAACTTGCAAAGTTTGCAAAACTCGTCAACGAAAATTATGAGTTTGAGTACAAAATCACGGAACTTAAATATGGCGGGACATTTGATTTGAGTGGCAGAATTTGGAATAGTCTAAATGGCTTTGGAGACTCGCTTGTTTCATCAAGTGAAGAAGCTACAAAGAAAGCCAAAATCACAAATATGTACGTCGAGGGCGGAAGTAATCTTGGATTCATCTCTCAATACAATTCAAGCGAAAAAATTTCAAATCTTGAGTTTTGTGGCGCAAAAATTGTAACAAAAACCGCAAGTACAACAAGCACTGCAAGCACAACAAGCACCACAAACAATGTTGACGATACTAGCAATGTTGAAAATATCGGCGTTGTTATCGGATATTTGATTAGTGGAGATGTGAGCAACATCACGGTTGACGGCATCATCAATATCAACGCGCCACAGACAAATTGTGTCGGTGTCGCATTCGGTAGAGTCGAAACTAAAGTCGACAATATCAGTACAATTGGAAGTACGGAAGCAAAAAAGAATGACAAGAGTGATGTTGAAAAATCGCAAATTGTAGGGAAATACTATGTCGGCGGAATCACAGGTTATCTCGACATTAATGGCGTATCAATAAGCAATATCGAGAATAACTACAACATCAAAGGGCTCGATTGCGTCGGCGGGTTAATCGGATATGCAACAGGGGACAACAACCCTAACATCTATTTCAAAGATAAAACGGATAATTCAGGCGATAAATTCTACAACAATGCTGGAGAAGTTACAGGGCGCAACTATGTTGGCGGTGTCATTGGTTACAATCAAACAGTAGTACTCAACTACCCAACAAATGTTGGCAATGTCCAAGCAAGCGGGTATGCCGTTGGCGGTATCGCAGGTTATACACAAGCGCAAATCAAGAGTGCTAAAAATGGCGAAAAAGGCAATACAGTTTCGTATAATTCAAAAATTGAATTTACTGACACAAACTCAATTGTTCAGAACGATAGTTTAACACTCAATGATGTTTTCGATAAAAAAGTACCCATAAAGGCTGGATATTTCTATGGCGGTATTGTCGGGTACTTAGACCAAGATGACATTTGTGCGTATACGTCAAACGATGGGGGAAATTCAAGAACAACTAGCAACTACGCAAATATAGAAGCGGAAGCTTTTGTTGGCGGTATTGTCGGTTACAATAGAGGGGGCAGTTTGTATGCAAAGAATATTTACCTTGACAACCTTGACAAAGATGACAAAGGTAATTCATTATTAGGCTTGGTAAATTATGCAGGTGTTACTGGCACATCATTTGTCGGCGGTATCGCGGGCATAAATGTCAATGTAGAAACTACAAAAGTCACAATCAAAGATGGCGTCGAAGAAACTACAAAAGTCACAAACATTGCCACAATCAAAGATAGCAAAGTTGATATTAAAGCAGATAGTGGTAAAATTTCAGGCAATTATTGTGTCGGCGGTATTGTTGGCGCCAATTACGGACAAGTTTGGTCAGTAGCGACATCAGGCGCAATGAGCGGACAAATTGAGAATTTCGGCGGAATCGTCGGTTACAATAGCAAAACAGGCGACATCAAGTACGCAAATTCGGCAGTGTCTATGACGCTTATAGCAAAAAATAGCGCAATGACTAATACTAATACCTTGACTCTACAAATTGATGGGAAGAAAATCGACGGTTATTATGTCGGTGGAGTTGTTGGCTACAACCAAGGTAGTGTCGAGAAATCAACTTATAGAAACGACAATAGCACAAATTCAGGCACAATTAAATTTGAAATAGATACTAATTGTGAATTTGGAACAGATGATAATGGTAACATAATTAGAAATGTTTCAGTATCTGAGATTTACATCGGCGGAATTATCGGCGTCAATGAAGGTTCACTCAATGAAGCGTATACCGACGCTAACACAACGATTATTAAATCAACGTATAAAAATATCACTATAAATGAAGACGAAGATGACAAAATTTACATTGGTGGGCTTGTCGGGTTTACCACATCAGGCACAACAATATCAGATTGCTATAGTCTTGCTAAGATAATTAATAGACATAATGGAACCGCGCAAGGGGATGCTACTGACACTGAAATTGTCGATACAACCTTTGCGGGGGGGCTTGTCTACAAAAACCTTGGCACAATCACATCGTGTTACGCAATGAATAGTTTGTGCGCCGTAACAAGCGAAGAAACAAGCGAAGGAACAAGCGAAGAAACAATCAGCAACGATTGTTATGTAATGGAAACAAAAACTTCAACAAAAGACGTAACAAACTATGTCGTCAAAGATGATGAGAACAACCTTGACAATTATTATAGGTTCTTGAAAAATAAGTTTGTCATTTCTAGCATAGAAATAAATGCAGTTGATGTTTACTTCTATAAAAAAATTACCTATGAGGCTGGAGATGTTAAAATCAAGTTTGAGTCAATTGATGGGAAATATTCCGACACTGAAAATCTTGTTAATGAAAGCGCATTGGAATACGATGGTGAGGTTGACCATTTTGAAAATACAATCTTTCTCTGTAATTGTGAGGAAAATGAAAATGCAAGTTGTGAAAATTGTGGTAATAAATGTTGTAGCGATTGTGTTTGTAATGATAAAAATCAATTAGAATATAATAAGTTTCATTCATCAACCTGCTTGACTCGCCACGCTGAATTGTGGGAGAAGTATTTCAACTCAAATACATCTGAAAGCGCAGTAAGTTTTTACAACACTTTCACTCGCAAGATGTTGCAAAATGTAGTGTTCTACCTAGCATTTACTGGTGCAACAACGCCGACAAATCTAACATATGAAGAGAGTGCAAGCAAAGTCGGTGGAACATCTCCGGACATTACAACTATGCCAACAACAGGGTTTGTAGGAGATGGCACTGAAGAAAATCCTTACAGAATTTACAGTCGCGACGACCTTGACGCAATAAATCGTCAACTGAAAGTCGGCAATACATTTTCTGGCAAAGTATTTAAATTGATGAGAGATATTGATTTAAGTGGTAATTCGATTTCAATCGACGGGAATTTCCAAGGTACTTTCGACGGGAATGGGAAAGAAATCAAAAACAACAACATTAATTCTGACGGGATTGATAATGTCGGACTATTCAAAACCCTTGTGAATGGTGGCATTGTCAAAAATTTGATTTTGACTAATTGTACAGCAACTGGCAAAAATAATGTTGGCTTGGTCGCAGGGGAAAACCACGGCACAATTGAAAATATTCAAATCAATTCAGGTAATGAAACCATTAGCGTGCAAGGCACAAAAAATGTCGGAGCAGTTTGCGGTTTGAATTATGGATATGTTACTGATTGTTCAGTCAGTGCAAAAGTCCAAGGCAATGAGAATGTTGGAACAATTGTGGGACAAAATTCAGGTGGCACAGTTTCCGTTTGCGAATCAGTGTATTCAGTTGTTGAAACATCGATAAATAATACGACTTCAATTAGGACTTTCAACAGTTCAGTAACTGGGGGAAATAATGTTGGGGGTATTGTCGGGTATAATACTAATTATGGCAAAATATTTGAATGCACTAACTCAAGTTATGTTACTGTTGATAAAAATTTAATTACTACGAATGAAAGTCCAAATGGCTATGGCGGTGGCATTGTCGGTTTGTCAGATGCAGAGGGGGATAATGCAATTCACGACGTATGCAATACTGCAACATTCGGTTATACAAACGGTGTTGGGCAACTAGCGGGGAAATGTGATAGTCAAGTTAGCAACGTTATTCTTACATCGTCAGGAAAAATCGTAGGGGAAGGCGGAGTGAAAGGGACTTACTACTTAGTTAAAGACAATCCAGCACTCTATCAACACAATGGACTCAAAACTGAAGTTTTTGTAGATTTTAATTTTAGTGAAACTTGGGGAATGTCTCCAACAGAGTTAAAAATAGAAACTAATGCGGAAACTAATGAAGTAACTAATACATATAATTATCCTTTGGTAGATAACAATGAGAATAACTATCCAAAACTCCGCAAGTTGAAAAGTAGCAAAAATCTTGATGCAGTCAAAGGCGGTTACTTCGTTGACCAATATTTTGCAGTAGATAACTATGCTTCAACTACTCCAACATTATATATTGAGTCGCAAAAACAATTTGATATATTTATCAACTATTTCCTTGGGGAATTAGAAATACAATATTATCGTAATGATAGAGAATTGAAGGATGAGGAAATTGATTTATTGTCAAAAATTAAAAATAATTCTCAATATAGTTACACAAATGCTACTTATAAGTTATATAAGTCCGCTTTAAATGATTTAAATGCAAGTATGGTTTATAAGGATAAACAAACATTTGGTGATTGGGTAGCGTTACCAAGTATTGCAAATAGAAGTATTGATTTTAGCAATATTACAATTGAAATTAATAATTTAACTAATAAATATTATGAGATTAGTGAAAGTTGGAATACATCGGCATTCATTTCATCTTTAGGTAATGGAGAAAACGAATATAGTATTTCGAATTTGAATTTGCAATTTAATATAAAGACTACAAAAGACAGTAATTACGCAACAGGAGGTTGTATCTTTGGCGGAATTGTTGGTGTTCTTAATCAAAAAGCAACAATTTCAAATTGTAAAGTGACATATACTGGAAGTAAAGAAATCCAATGTTGTAATAATCAAGACGGAACATATGCTGGACCAATTGCGGGGGAAAACAAAGGCACAATAACTAATTGTGAATCCGATGGGTTTGGTAATGGAAGCATATTTGTAGATTACAAATATACTACCAACGATGAAGGAACTAAAAGCGAATCAACTAATAAATCTAGTAGCGAATCTAATGTGGAATAATTAAGAAATTGTGTTTCATTCATCACATAATGATTTCTCTTTACAAAAAAAGCACATAGTCATACGACTATGTGCTTTTTATATGCTATGTGCTTTTGTAGGGCTACTGTTTTGTCTTTATAAGAAAGGAAAAGCACGCAGATGTAATCTACGTGCTTTATATATTTATTTTGTTATTTCATCATTATTTTTTACTGCTTCTAATCTACTTTGTTTTTGCTTCTTACTATCACACAATTCAGCAAGTGGATAAAACTCTTTCACATCATTAATGCCTATTTCTTTGACGGTTTTTTTCAAGCGAATGACATCATTCAAATCAAGTTCTTCAGCAAGCACTTTGCAAGTCATTCTGCGCAATGTTCTCAAATCTTGCACCTTGATAGCGGTTTTTGCTCCTGCATAAACTGCAATACCAAGTCCACAAGCTATCAAACATCTTTCAACCAAAGGCATATATTCGTGGATAATGTTTGCGTTTACTCTAATTGCTAAGTAAATATCGCCTACTGCTCTTGGTAATTGAGGAATGTATCCATATTTTTTTACATCATACCAAACTGCAGCAATAAGGCCCAAAATTGCCGTATACTTACCAGCTTTTCGAATAAAACGCAATTTTGTGCGTTTCTTGTCGCTTTTAATCATCGCCTTGACATTCTTTTTCACTTTCTTGAAATACTTTTTGTGGTCCTTGTCGGCATAGTACTTAACTTTTAATTCCTTATAAAGTTTCTTAATCTCCTCATTGTCAAGCGTGTTCACATTTTCTGGGTCTGTCAAAACAGCCAAAAACTCTTCTTGCTCTGCATCGAGATTTTTGTTTTCCTCATTAATAGGTTGATTTTCTTTTTGTTTTTTAGCGAGTACGCCTGCTATATTAAACAGGAATTTCGCATCGCAATTCAAAGGGTTTTTCTTGTCAGTCATATTTTTGCTCCTTTATTTTTTTTAAATTATACCGCAAAATTAATATTTTGTCAATGCCTTTTTTAAATTATTCTTGGTCTTCAAGTTGTGTCAATTTGTTTGTCCCAAATATAGCAAAGTATGAGAAGCAGTTGTCTTTCAATTGTTCTAGTTGGTGCCCAAGATTGTTGGCGCGTGGCATAATCGCCACATCGTAGTCCTTTTTGAGTGAGTCGGCATAACGCTTAACGTCGATGAAATCATCATCTTTTGCATATATAACAGCCGTCTTTGGAACTGCATTTAGGCAAAAATCATTTTCATTAATTATAGTAAAGAGTCTTTCAAAGCCAAGTGAGAACCCGACAGCAGGGCATTCCTGTTTTGTGATTTTGCCAATCATCTTGTCATATCGCCCCCCACCTCCGCACGCGCCATCAAACCCGTCAAGATAAACCTCAAACACGCAGTCAGTGTAATATCCTTGCCCGCGAATGATTGAAATATCAAAGCACGCCGTATAAAGCCCGTCGCTGAACGCATTGACTGAATTAATGAGCTTTTGCATATTAATAATGTCGTCATTTTCATCTAAATATTTATTAAGTGCGTCAAAGCCATTTTCTTTAATGTCCACAATTGTTTCAATTAGCGAAGTAACTGCCGACGCATTGTAATTTTCTAACAAAAGTTCGTTTTTGACACCCTCATACCCGATTTTATCATATTTATCAAGTGCAATGCATATATTTTCACATTGATTTGGGTGGAAACCATTATTTATAATGAGTTGATTCAAAACTTTTCTATTATTTATTTTGAATACAAAGTTTTTGAATCCCAAGCACGTCAATGCTTCGCCAGCACACACAAGCAGTTCTATTTCAGCATTAATGGATGCATCTCCCAAAATGTCGATGTCGCATTGCGTCAATTGTCGCGTGCGCCCGCGTTGTGGACGGTCGGCGCGAAAAGCGTCGTCAATTTGCAGTGCCTTGAACGGCATCGGTAGAAAATTGCGATTGTTAGCAAAGAAGCGCGCAAGCGGAACAGTTAAATCATATCTTAAGGCAATGTCGCAAATATCCTTGACAGTCAAATCATTCTTTGCTAAATCGAGTTTTTCTCCGCGTTTTAGCACCTTAAACATCAATTTGATATTGTCCCCCCCCTCACTGCCAAGCATTAAATCTAAATCTTCCAAAATTGGCGTCTTGATTTGCAAGAAGCCATTTTTGGTGTAAACCGACTTGATTATATCATATATATAGTTGCGCTGTTGCATTTCTTTGGGGATATAGTCCCGCGTGCCACGCACTGGTTCAAAACTTTTCATAAAGTTACTCCTAATATTTTAGCAAAATATACATAAACTATGCTTAGTATAACACAATTCTCAGCAAAAAGCAACAAATTGATTTCTAAATACAAGTACAACAAAGTGTATGTTTTCAAAAAGTAACGACAAATTTCAAAAAAAATTATCAAATGGTATTGACAAAAATGCTAGAAAAAAGTATAATATAGTCAAAGTAAAAGACATTAGGAGAGATTGAATGAATTATCAAAGATTTGTCGTGTTCTTAGTTTCATTGCTTATATGCGTCGCAATCGGCGTTACAACATATTATTTTATGAAAGATGAAGAATACATTTTTTTGCAGACACAAGAAGTTAATGTCAATGTTGGGGAGAAGTTTAAACTTGAGTTTAAACACGACAACCCACTAAAAAGCACAAAAATTTCGTGGGAGATTCAAAACAAAGACTTGCTTTCATATGACCAAGCAAGTGGAGTTTTCACAGCAAAATCAGGTGGTTCAACCGAAGTTTGGCTCAACACAACACGTCGTGGTTGGAAAGTCCAACGTTGTTTTGTCAAAATAGGGGACGGCACCGCGGAGAACCCTACAATCATCAAAGATTATAGTTCACTTGCGAATATCGATAGTAATGGGCATTATATTTTGGTTAGTGATATCGACTTGCAAGGAAAAGATTGGGCACCGCTTTGCACAAGTGGCGCGTTTGCAGGAGAATTGAACGGCAACGGGCACACTATTAAGAATTTGACAATTAGTGCTAATGCAGAACTTATTAATGCAGGCTTGTTTGGAGAAATTACGTACACAGGCTATGTCCACGACCTTAAGCTTGACAATGTCAACATCAGTGGCAACATTACAAATCTTGGTGCAGTCGCAGGCGTAAACAAAGGATTGATTGAGAAAGTTAGTGTAACAACCGCAAAGCTTAGTTCAATGCGCGAAACATCAATTGCATACATTGGTGGTATTGCGGGGGTTGCATCGGCGGACGCTGGGAGCGTTACGACCGAACTCAACTATAGTACTTTTGGTAGAATTGACCGTTGCGGAGTTACTGACGCAGAACTCTTTGGTAGAGGTAACGCAAACGTGGGCGGTTTGACTGCCAAAGTCGAGGGCGGATTTGTCTTGAACAGCTATTTCATTGGCGAAATCAAGAGTACGGCGACGGATGACGTTGTCGGCGCAGGTATCACAGCAAACTTGATTGCAACAAAGAAATCTAACGCAAAACTCAAAGATAACTATGCCGTAGTCAGATTTACAAATATTGAAAGCAAAGCGGGCATTGTATTCACAAACAATTTTAGCGCTTATACAGATTCTACTACAAGCGCATTGATTTCCGAAAACATCATTTGGGGACAATACTATGACTTGAATGTTTGCAATGATAACAATGTGAAAGGAGTTGAAGATACTGGATACGCTGACTCAACAACATATGATGCACGCGTTCAGGACGGCAAAATTGTCGCGAAAGGCGTTTCGTCGGATTTCTTGAAACTCAAGGAGAGCGAACAAACTGCAATTTACAGCCACACAAATTATAAAGGGCAAACAGGCGTAGAGAAAGATTATAATTATGATTTCCTTGTTACTTGGAAAATAAGTGCCGAAGAAAATGGCGGTTATCCAATGCTTCAAATGGGCGGAAAGGCGGATGACGGCATCATAAACATCACAGGTAGTGAAGAACCTAGTCCTATCGACCCGATAGAAGACGGCACATTGCACGATAAATTGCAACAATGCAAAGAGGGCGAGAGAATTGTACTTGGTTCCGATGTAGACTGGGGTGGTAAAGATTGGGCTCCAATCGGAACTGAGGAAAATCCATTCAACGGAATACTTGAAGGACGTGGAACGGACGGCAAACAAATTACCATTAGCAACATCAATGTTGTCGGTGGAGAAGGCGGAGTCAAAGGTTTGTTTGGTGTTCTTGGCAGTAGTGCAAGAATCGAAAATATAGTTTTCAAAAATGTAAAAATCGAAAGTGCCGATAACTTTGAATATGTCGGCGTAATCGCTGGTAAAAATTACGGAACACTTATCACTGTTGGCGTCATCGACTATAGCATTACAGGTGGCGTGAATATTGGCGGTGCGGTCGGTTATAATGGTGGCGTGCTTGACTATGTTGTTATCAACAATATTAGTGAAGAAATCAAAGGTATCAATATTGAAAATAGCACAAATACCGAAAGAGTTGGTGGACTTGTTGCCGTTAACGCTGGCACAATTTCAGCATCAGAAAACGATGCGGAGTTTACAGTTCGAAAGAGTAATGACACAAGCACATTGGTCGGTGGACTTGTTGGCGAGAACAATGGGTACATCACTGAGTCGATTTGTAGATCTAACATCTTAATCAAGGCGTCTAATAGTCGTGTCGGTGGAATTGTCGGTTTGAACACAAGTAGTGTCAATAGAGTTGCGTACAAGGGTTCGATTACAGGGAACACAGACAATAGTGAAGTTTACGTTGCAGGTATTGCTGGTTATAACTTGAACGGTGGAAAGATTGAGAAGAGTTCTGCACAAGGAACATTGACTGGCTACAACGTCGCAGGACTTGTCGGATACAACGCAAGCAATGAATCAAAAATTTCAGAATGCAACGTTATGAATATGACACTTATCGGCGAACAAGTTGGCGGGCTTGTTACCACAATGAGCCTTGGCAAAATGGAAAATTGTTCAGTTGTCGCAACCGCTAGAGGCTTGAGCAAAGACTCAACTAAAGCAGGGTTTGCAGTGGTCGTCGCAGGCGGAACGGACATCACTAGCAATGGAAATTGCGCGCGTGTCGAAAACTGCTTTGCAGGTGTTAAATATGAAGGAGAAGGTAGGAATTGGGCAGAAACAACGAGCAAAGTTCGCGTCAGCCTAGCTAACTCCAACGCACTCAAACAAGGTGGATTCATCAAAAATTGTATCTATGATTCAACCCTTGCAAAAGGTGCAAGCACGCAAGGTGGGTCGACAACAATTTTTGGAAATAACAACAGCGGTAATTATGACGGAAATAGATACGACAATCTTGACGGACGCACATCAACCGCAGATTGCTATCTTGCATCAACATACAGCAAAGACAATAGAAATTGGGATAACGCTAACATTTGGACGCTTGGCAACAACGAATATCCAAAAGTTAAAACCGCAAAAACAATCGACTAACCCAAAAGAACTATGCACATCTACTGCATAGTTCTTTGTTTAGTGCTATTTAGTTCTATGTGTATATACATTAAGTTAATATTTTACAAATATTCCCAAAAACAATATTGACAAATTTGTTTCAGTGTGTTACAATTATTGACGGAGGAATTAAAATATGCAGAAAATTATTAAATTGCGTTTTTCAGTTATATTAACAATTATTATTGCATTGGTTGTTGCATCTGTTTTTATATTCTCAGATTGGTTATCTGCTAGGATTGAAACAAAATTGCAACCAAATTATGATGCTGAAGTTATTCAAATAGATAGTGACACTTCTATCTATAATGATATAATGTCCCAATTCGATAGTCTTGAAGTTGACGAGAATGAACAAACGAGAATTGTCTCATCAACTTTTAGAATGTACGGTAGCACCATTGACGATATTCAGTACACAAGTACTGGGAATGATAATGAAGTTGAAATTACAGGGTTGACAACTTTAAATAAAGAAACTGACGAAGGTAGCGTTGAATTAGCTTTTGATTTTGGGGAATTTATTGAGCACATTAATGCTTCCTCTAATGTTTATTATGATGTTAATGGTAATTTAGTTGGAACAGTAATATTTGATGGGCAAGAATATGATGTTCAAGAAGTGCTTGTAGCAATGAATAATGGTAACGTACAAGAATGTTGGTTTTGGTTAATAATCAAGATTGTTGTAGTTATTGTAAATGTTGTTGTAGCCGCGATTTCAGCGTATGATATTTTTAAGTATCTAACTAGTGAGGAAGTTACTTTTAACGGTGTGCTTTGCATAGTTGGCGAAGGAATTTTAATGGCGGCAACAAGTTTTGTTGGTGGTGCTATTGCGGGGAGTTTAATAAAGTCTGGCATAAAAACTATCAAAAACGGCAAAAAGGTTTCCCAAAAGGTGAGTACTTTACTTGGAAGAAAAGCAGATAAACTCCTTGATGAAAGCGTTAAAGTTGTAAAGTCTGGAAAGAGAAACAATGGCTTAACTTTTACTAATGATACTAACTTAAGAAAAGCCTATGCGCAAAGAAAAGAATTTAGCAAATATAACTTTACTGATAAATCTAAGGATGATTACATTGAAATCCACCACTTTGTCGAACAAAGACAATCTGGCGTAACATTTAAAGCGCAAGACATACATACCGACTTGAATTCGGTAGGCATTTCAAAATCATTGCATACAAAGATTTCAGCATTGTATTCATCATCGAAAAAATACAACAAAGAAATAGAGAAAATTTTTGGTAAAGGGTATTTTGATGGGAAAACAACGTTTAGAGAGTTTGTTGGACAAAAAACGTATGAAGAGCAGTATGAAATAGGAATGAAAGTTTTTAAGTATTTCAATAAACAAGGCAATTATGTAAAATTGTTTTTATAAAAACATTCAATCAGGAAGGAATAGATATGGAAAAATATAAAATTGTGTACATTTATAGTAATTGTGGCAATGCTATGTTCACGATAATGCATAAAGGAAATTGCCTATATCAAGGTCGTAGAGATGTAGGATTTAAAATGAAATGCGATAAAGTTGGTGAGGCATATGAAATGGTTCTTGAACCAGAGAATAAAAAGTCTTGTGCAAATCCCTATTGTCGAACAGTCAATCAAATTGACACAGATGATACTCAAAGATTGGAAAATATTATTGAAGCAACTCACTTAATTATTGAAAATGCATTTTCGACTTTAGAAGAGCAAGAACACACAGTCGCAATTGGTGGCAGTTATTATGTTAGTGGGTTGTATTATCAATTTGTATTGCAACACTTTGATGCAATAAAAAAATATTTTTCGGCAATGAAAGAAAACAAAATGTCAAAACAAATTAAACAAATCATCAAGGATTACTCTGACAAAAACGAATTTTTTATGCTTTATCGTCCAGAAGAGATTATTGCTATGCACAAAAAGGAGTATTCAATTTTTGCTTCTAAGAAAAAAATTTTGGATGATTTGCAAGCTAAATTGAAGAATGATTCAAAAAATGCCTTAGCGCAAATTGAGCAAGATATTGAAAAGAATTAAGAATAATGCGCGTTTTTAAAAGTAGTGAGGGGGTTATGATGTACGAGAGAAAGTCAAGCCTATGGCTTGACATTATAGAAATTTTATCTTTGATAGTAGTTGTATGTTTTTCGGTTATAATTATTTTTCAATCTAAAATAGATGAGAACAAAGCATATGAGTATTTGTCGCAATGTGTCTGCGTGGATATCAACTACACTGATGGAACTAGTGCAAAAGGCACTGCTGTTCTTATTAGTAAAACTGAAGCAGTTTCAGTGGCACACCTATTTGATAAGGAAATATCAAGAATTACTTGTCAAGTTTATAATTCACAAATTTCATTTACTATGGAAGTTGAAAAAATAGACAAGGTGCTTGACTTGGCAAAATTACGTGTAATCGACTTTAATGGGAATATTAAGAAAATTAAATTTTGTGACAAAAAAGACATTAATTATGCTAATAAAATCGTAAAGTTCGGCAATTCTTTAGGCTATGGAATTTCTGCTAGTGAAGGGATTGTATCTAACCCTTATGTGAAAATTGAGATTGATGGGAATCAAAGAGAATTAATCAATATTTCACAACCTATATGCGGTGGAGATAGTGGAGGTGGCGTGTTTACAACAAGCGGCAAATTAATTGGCTTGATTTCTTTTAAAACCACACCTGCAACTGCGCCAACAGATAATTTATCATACATTATTCCTAGTTATGTTATAAAACAATTTTTAACAATTAATTAATAAAATTTCTTTTATAATTTGCAAAATTAATTTAAAAAAAATCTTCTACGTCATTTGTACATAGAGGATTTTTTCTGTCTAGTTTTGCAAGTACAAAATGCCGATTGTGTTTTCGCCACAATGGCTAGCAACGGTCGCGCCCGCGGTTGTCAAATAAATGTTTTGGAAATTGCCAAGTTTCTTGACAGTGTCGATGGCGTTGTTCAAAACCGCCTCGCTTGCCGTCGTGTATGTGATAAAACAACAGTGGTCGTCATAGTCAGGATATTGCTTTAGAATGTCTTCCATATAAGTCTTGACACATTCTTCAAATTTTCCACGATATTTGCTATCAACACCCATTTTGCCATTATGCACGCCGATGTGAACCTTTAATCTCAAAAGATTCGCGCCAAACATTTGCACCGCGCTACACCTACCGCCCTTGTAAAGCAGTTTAAGATTATCCAAGATAAATGAGCATTCGGGCTTATCTTGTTTTGCAAGTAATTGTACGGTGTTAAAAATCTCTTGCGCGTCCTTGCCCGAATCTGCAAGTCTGCGCGCCTTGATAGCAAGTAGGGCAATAGCAGTCGACAAGCAACGGCTATCAACAACGTAAACGTTTTTAAATTCCTTGCTCGCCTGCACCGCAAAATTGTAGCAAGAACTCATTTCGCTTGAAATTGTAAAGTGAATTATTGCGGTGTCGTCGTTTGCAATTTTGCCAAAAAATTCCTTGTATCTCTCCACGCTAACCGCGCCCGTTTTTGGCAAGTTTTTCGTCTTTTTGATGTATTCAAAAATCTCATTCGTCGAAATATCTACTCCGTCAATGTAGTCTTTGTCGCCAAGCGTAATCATCAACCCGATTGTCTTGATGTCGTATTTTTGTTTTAACTCTTGAGTTATGTCAATAGTACTATCTGCAGTGATTTGTATGTTCATTTTCATCTCCTCATCAAACATTTTTTACTTGCTCAGTTGCCATAGTCAAATTGTCAACCTTGCATTTTGCTTTGCTAGCTTTTTTAGTTTCTTTTGCAATATTTTCTACTTTTTCTTTCTTAATTTTCTGTGTTTTGGCATTTGCTTTTTTCGCATATTCTTTGACTTCAACTTTGCTCTTTTTCTTTTTTGTCCTTTTCTCAAAGTATTCACTAAAAGTTTGCACAATCAATTTTTGTCCTGCAACATTTGGATGAATACCATCCTCGCAAATTAGATTTTCAAGGTCATTCGACTGCAAAAATTTACTTCGCACATCAACAAGGTCAACATTCTGCTCGCGCGCAATCTTAACAATCTCATTAGAGTAGAGTTCGTGTCGTCTATAAATAATTTGTACATCGCCCAAAAATTCCTTTATGTTTTGCGAATCATTTCCAAGCGAAACAATGAAATTGAAATAGCGCTCAGCAATAATAGGGGGTAAAGTCATCAAAATAGGACGGATTTTCTTTTTCTTCAAAAGTGCAATCATCGACTGTAGGTCATTGCGAAATTCCGCCAAAACCGTCTTTGGCAAGTTGTCCTTGCTAGGATTTTTTGAGACTTGCTCCCAAAAATAATCACTATCATTTCCGCCGTATTCCAACACCACGCCACGAACGCCCTTGCAAGATTGCAGAAATTTTTCAAGGTTAATTCGCCCGCTCTCAATGCAATTTCCCATTTTGGAAAAATTTTCAAGTTCAATGTCAAGCGTATTTTCAATTCCGCTCCAGTCGATTTCCTTTGAGATGTGATATCGCTTGTCTTCGCCATAAATCACACCCTTAAGTATAGAATCGCCAAACAACGCAACTTTTTTAGTCATAGACTACCTCGCATAACCTAAATTGTAATATTTAAAGTCATACAATCTAGTATTTATTACTATATTACACGATAATAATAAAAATGTCAACTACTTTGTATAAATATTCTTGCATTTTTAAAAATTTTATGTTACTATATTAGCGAAATAAAGTTGTGAGTATTAAATTTGCAAAAATTGCATTGTTTTATATAACTAGCAAATTTTACAACATATTGTAACAAAAAAATAAATTATAGTCAATTATGTGAAAGGAGAAACAAATGGGAATAGCCGAAAATTTGAAAGAATTTGAGCAAAATTTGAAAGAATACAAAATTCCACGATATGAAGAACTGCCCGACATCGAACTTTATATGGACCAAGTCGTCGCGCTCCTAAATAAAAATTTCAAACTTCTTTCAAATGAAGAAACTTTTTTGACCCCATCAATGATAAATAATTACGTCAAGTTTGGATTAATTCCCGCGCCAAACGGCAAAAGATATTCGCGTAGGCACCTTTGCTATATGATTGCACTGTGTTTTTTGAAGCAAATTTTGAGTATGAACGAAATCAAAATTCTTGAACAACAAATGATTAGTTTAAGCAACGAATTGCACGCATACAATCTGCTTTGCACGCAACTTGAGAATGCTTTCCAAAGTTGTTGCAACCAAACAAGCAATAATTTTGACAGCGTGCCATTCGAGCACCTGAGTCTTGCATATTGCGCGCAAGCAATCGCAAACAAACTCCACGCGCAAAAAATTATTGAAATCACACGCGCTTGTCAACAATAATTGACAAACGCTCACTCTATCATAAACATACACTAGGAGCATAATATGATACATTCACTTGCTGGCGGAGATATACGAGGTGAGCAATTTTTTGATTTTGCCAAAGTCGAAATACTCGATGGCACAAACATCGGCGACATCCGTTGGTACACTTTTTCAATCTTTGACCTACAAGTGGGGGATATCGTAGCAGTTCAAAACGGCTACCTAACGGCAAAAGGCAAAGTTTTGCAAATTGATAGGCGCGTTTCATCATTCAGCGCACCCATACCCCCAAAGCACGCCAAAGAAATATTGTATAAATTATAAAAAACGCACTAAATCGGTGCGTTTTTAAATAAATTTGTTTCAATTTTGTTTTAGAAATAATTTCTCGTCCAAAACGCCGTCGAGAAATTCGAGTATTTGCGCTTTGCTCGTTTTGCCGTTGTGAAACAAATACCACTCGCCAAGCGACGCAAACGCCCCCGTCAAATACGCCGAAATTGCATCTTTAGGCAATTTATAATTGCAGTTTGAATTATTTTCATTCAAAATAAATTTGATGTTTTGTTGCATTGTCTCCATAATTTGCAAAATGATATCGCTTGATTTTATATTGTCGACAATATTTATCAAAAAATCACGCTTATCATCCACAAAATCAAGCACATTGCTAGCAAGTGCAAGATAAAAAGCCTTCTCGCAGTCATAATTTTCTTTCAAACACTTGTTGACAATATTGTCGCGCAATTCGCTAATGGCAAAAGTGAGCAAATGAAATTTACTCTCAAAGTGCTTGTAAAAAGTCGTCCTATGTACCATTGCCTTGTCGCAAATGTCATTGACATTGATTTTTTCAAAAGGAGTGGTCATCAGCATTTCAAAAAGAGCGTTGCTGAGCATTTTGCGCGTTCTAACTGTGCGCAAATCTTCCTTAATCTCAAAGTTTTCATTTTCCATATTTCTATTTTACCAAACTATCCAACTTTTGTCAAATAATTGTTGTGTGGTGTAAATTTGAAAATCTGCGCAAAATAATTGCAATTTGCGGTAAATGGTGGTATAATAACACAGTGAGGAAAATGAAATGTTTGATATAGAAACGATTAGACACTCGCTTGCGCACGTTATGGCGTATGCAGTGCAAGAATTATATAAGGACGTAAAATTCGGAATCGGTCCCGCAATAGACAAAGGTTTTTACTATGATTTTGACGTCGAGAAACCCTTTGAACCCGATGATTTGCAAAAAATTGAGGACAAAATGCGCGAAATTATCAAAAAAGATATCGCATTCGAGCGCATTGTGCTTTCGCGCGACGAAGCACTAAAAACTTTTGCCGACCAACCATACAAAGTGGAGCTTATCAAGGACTTGCCCGAGAATGAAACAATCACAGCATATCGTTGTGGCAATTTTATTGACCTTTGCCGTGGTCCACACGTCGACGAGTTCAAGTATTTGCGCAATGTCGCATTCAAACTTGACAAATCATCGACAGCGTATTGGCGCGGAAATGAGAAAAACAAAATGCTTCAAAGAATCTACGCCTTTGCATTTCTTGAGAAAGAAGAACTCAAAGAGCACCTTAAATTTATCGTCGAAGCAAAGGAGCGCGACCACCGAAAGTTAGGGCCCGCACTCGACCTATTTATGCTCTCTGACACCGCCCCAGGTATGCCGTATTGGCTTCCAAAGGGTTGGAAATTGTTCAACACGATGATTGATTTTTGGCGTGAAGAACACGAAGCGCGTGGGTATGAAGAAATCAGTTCGCCACAAATCAACAGCCGTCAACTTTGGATAACAAGCGGGCATTGGGACCACTATCGCAACGATATGTTCTCAATCGCGACTGAAGATAGCGAAACGCCATTTGCCGTCAAGCCAATGAATTGTCCAAACGCAATGGTTGTCTACAAGCGCAAAATACATAGTTATCGTGATTTCCCAATTAGGTATTCCGATTGTGATGTTTTGCACCGCAAAGAGGGTTCAGGGACACTACACGGTTTGTTGCGCGTGCAGATGTTTAGACAAGACGACTCGCATAATTTCATCCGCGCTGACCAAATTGAAAGTGAAATCGAAAGCATTTTTGAAATAGCGGACAAATTTTATAAGATATTCAACTTGACATACCGCTGTGTTTTGTCGACGCGCCCAGACGATTTTATGGGCGACCCAGCACTTTGGGATGAGGCGGAACGCGTGCTTGGCAATGTGCTTGAAAAGCGTTTTGGCAAAGACGGCTATCAACTCAATGAAGGGGATGGCGCGTTCTATGGTCCAAAAATTGACCTACTTATGAAAGACGCTCTCGGCAGAGAATGGCAGACGGGGACAATTCAACTTGATTTCCAACTCCCGCGCAATTTTGACTTGACTTATACAGACAAAGATGGCTCGCGACAAACACCTGTCGTTGTGCATAGAGTTATTTATGGTTCATTCGAGAGATTTATCGGTATCTTGATTGAGCATACCAAGGGCGAGTTCCCGTTGTGGCTCAGTCCCGTACAAGTGGGCATTGTACCTGTTTCGGAAGAGCAATTTGACTATGCGCAAGAAGTCGCAAGCGTGCTTAAATCGCACAAAATTAGAGTAGAAACCGACCTGCACGACGGCGGAATGGGTGCCAAAGTCAACAATTTTAGGAAAATGAAAACACCTTATACCATTATTGTCGGAAATGAAGAAATCGCGAATAAAAGCGTCTCAATCAAAATTCGCGGTGGAAAACAAATCAATAATATATCACTAGACAAATTTATTTCGGTACTTGAGAAGCAAATCGCGGACAAAGATTTTACACTCATTGACCAATTCTAGTGCGATAGCGCACAGCTATGGTTGCACTTCTTACGCTAAATATATTTTTGTGGACG
>CAZAYL010000001.1:32673-66850 GCA_964489405.1 uncultured Lachnospiraceae bacterium
GCGATAGCGCACAGCTATGGTTGCACTTCTTACGCTAAATATATTTTTGTGGACGGCGTAGTATTATGCTTGCATTAAGTGTGCAAAGCGTGTGCAATAGCGCACAACAACAAGCGTGACTAACATAATATATTGGGTACATAGATTATTTGCTATGTACCTTTTGTTTTGTGCGAAAGTTCTCCCTTTGAGTGTTGTTTGTTGCACCTATATACTATTTTGAAAGCGCAATAAGGCAATTTATAAAAAAGTAGTCCAAAATGCTTTGATTAAAAATCAAAATGTCGTATAATAAATAATAATTGGTTCAAAAAATATGTTTGCGCACCAAACACGCACAATAAAATATGCAAGCATAAATCATAAATTAGAGGAAGAAAATGAACAATAAAGTTGACAATTCAAACAAAATCGATACAAAAAAGTCAGCAAAACGCGCTCCAAAAGCAAATGTCGATGAAAATATTGAATCAACCGAAGTCGCGCCAAAATCAACAAGAAAAGGCGATAAAAAGGACGAAAAACAAAATAAAGTCGTCCAAACAACCGAGACTATTAACGAAACGTCCGCCGATTCCGTTGAAGTAAGCGATGAAGAAGTTGAAGTGAACGGCGTCATCCGCAAATCTTTTTTCACGCACGAAACCGAGCGCAAAATCAACAAAGTTAAGCGCAAAAAATCATTCAATTACGGAAATGCCGACCGCATAAAAACAAAAGCAGGCAAGGGCTTGACGCTCGACCAAGTGCAACAGCGTATCGATGAAGGTTATGTGAATTTGATTCGCGACAAGAATAAGAAAACGTATTTTCAAATCTTTTTCAAGAACATTTGCACATTTTTCAACCTATTGTGTTTTCTCGTCGCAATCGCACTAATTTGCGTCGGCGCATTCGACAACATATTCTTTATGGTAATCATCTTGTCAAATACCGCAATCGGCATCGTGCAAGAAATCCGCGCCAAAAAGACTATGGAGAAAATCTCACTAGTTACGCAACCGACAGCTCTAGTCGTGCGCGCGGGCAAACGTTACGAAATCCCCGTCAAAGAAGTCGCGCTCGACGACATCATCGAGTTTTCACTCGGCAAGCAAATTTGCGCGGACTGCATTATCGTCAGTGGTGAAGTCGAAGTTAACGAAAGTCTAATCACAGGCGAAAGCAACGCCGTCAAAAAGAAAGTTGGCGATAGACTTTTGAGCGGAAGTTTTATTTCAAGTGGCGAATGTATCGCACGCGCAGACGCCGTCGGCGACGCAAGTTATACCGCACAACTATCCGCCAAAGCCAAAGAATACTCACAGCCAAAGTCGGAACTTATGAAGAGTATGCGCATAATTATCAGCGTCATCGGCGTCATCATCATTCCGCTCGGCATCCTAATGCTCGGCAACAACTACAGCCAAGGCGTCGGCAGTATGGAAACCGTCAAAAAGACCGCAGGGTCAATCATAGGAATGATTCCCGCAGGGATGTTCCTATTGACAAGCGTAGCGCTCGCCGTCGGAGTCATCAAACTTGCCAGCAAGCGCACACTCGTGCAAGACCTATATAGCATAGAAATGCTTTCACGCGTCGACACCTTGTGTCTAGACAAAACAGGCACAATAACAGACGGCACAATGGTCGTTACTGAAGTGGAACCTATGTCAAAAACAATCTCAAGTATCGACCTACACAAGATTGTCGGCACAATGATGGCAGGGCTCGGCGACAACAACGCCACATCACGCGCCCTTGCCGACTATTTCGGCAAACAAGATGCATACCATATCACGGCGAAATTGCCATTTTCAAGCGCGCGCAAATTGTCCGCAGTGTCATTTTCAAACGGCAACACCTACATCATCGGCGCATCAGAATTTGTGCTTGATTGTGTTAGTAAAGAACTTGAAGAAAAAGTCAAAAATTACGCAAAGCAAGGCAAGCGCGTGCTAATTCTTGCCAAAGCGCGTGGCAAAATCATTGATGAGAATTTGCCCCCAGACGCAAAACCGCTTGCGCTCATCGCTATCGAAGACCGAATTAGAGAGAATGCAACCGAAACATTGCGTTGGTTCCAAGACAACGACGTCGACTTAAAAATCATTTCAGGAGACAACCCAATCACCGTCAGCGAAATTGCAAAGCGCGTCGGTGTTCCAAATGCTCAAAATTACATCAATCTCTATGGACTCTCTGACCAGCAAGTCATCGAAGCAGTGGATAAATACACCGTTTTTGGACGCGTTACGCCCGAGCAAAAAAGCGTGCTTGTCAAAGCGCTCAAACAGCGTGGGCACAAAGTCGCAATGACTGGCGACGGAGTCAATGACATTCTCGCGCTAAAAGAAGCGGATTGTTCAATCGCAATGGCAAGTGGCAGTGACGCCACGCGCAACGTCAGTAATTTGGTTCTGCTCGACAGCAATTTCTCATCAATGCCAAGCATAGTCGCAGAAGGTAGACGCGTCGTCAACAACGTAACAAAATCGTCATCACTATTCTTGATGAAAACTTTCTTCACAATATTTTTGTCGATTTTGTGCCTTGCGTTTGCTATCAGTTACCCATTTACGCCAAACGCCGTTATATTGCTCGAAATGTTCGCAATCGGCTTGCCGTCGTTCTTCCTAGCACTGCAACCGAATAAAGACCCAATACGGGGCAATTTCCTAGTCAACCTAATTACAAAGAGTATGCCGGGAGCGCTCTTGTTGTTGCTAAACTTCATATTGTGCTACTTTTTTGACAAAACATATAGCAATGGTCTACACTACGAAACAATGGCAAGTATCTGCATTACATTTACAGGATTGATTTTACTATTGCGTGTAAGCCGACCTATCGACTCATATAGAATGACGCTATTCGGCGCGATGTTCGTGTTGTCAATCACAGCCTTGAGTATCATACCCGCATCATTCTTTGGACACGTCGAACTCGACTTCCAAAGCATCCTTGCGTGCCTATGTATCATAGAACTCGGCTTCCTATGGCTCATCAAACCAATTACACCGCCTAAAGAACTAAGACAAAAGAACCGCAAATTACAAATGCGTATCGGAGAACTCGAGGAGCAAACATATAGATATATAGAGAAATTAAAACACTTTTAATTTACTAAAATAGTTGCAATTTTATAATTTTGCAACTTTTTTTATTTATATACCAAAAATGCTTGATATTTTTCTAAATTTGTGATAAACTAACTTGAAAAATCAGTCAATAAGGAGAACAAAATTATGATTTTTAGAACAAATGTACTAGGGGGGGGGGGGCATATAAAGCATCAAAAAATGACAGTTTAACCCCACAAAACAATAAGGATAACTGTCAAAATTTACAACATACCCGTCAATTTTTGCAAAATAGCAAAAATTGCGCTCTTTCACAAAATTCCAAAAATCAAAATAATAAGGGGAAATTTTCTCGTACCCATTCTTCAACCTTTTTTGATACACAAATAAGCCTTTTAAATTCGCAAAAATGTATTAGAAAAAATCAAAATAATTGTTACAAAATTAAATCAATTTACGCGCTTTTATGTTCAACTATTATGGTTTTAATCTTTGCGCTTTTTTCGTATTTAAATATTAGTTTGAATGATACGAAACTTTTGAATGTTGCAGACGCGTCGGGCGAAAACTTACTGATAGAGATTGAAAATGAGAATCTCGATGAAAACAGTGACTTGCGTATCGGTCTCAATAACGTTAATGATGGTGAGGGACAGGCGGCTACTTGGTTTACAGGTATCTATGACACGGAAAATAAAGTTTGGGATGTTTATATAAAGAATAGTGAATGGAATCATACGGAAGGAGATAAGGTGGTGCTCAGTATGGAATCGAGCGCTGGAGAAGGTTACGAGTGGGCACACGTTGATTACTCGACTGGTAAGCGCCGCATAATCAGTAGATTTGGTGAGGGCATAACAAAACATGTAGTTTATTCGACGGATGGGGATTATTTCGACTTCGTGGAGAATGTATATGAGTTTTACTGCTATATTAATATAGTTGCAGTAGAGATAACTTCGGTTACGACTTATCAAATTGAGTACTTTGACGCTGGTGCATCAAGCGCTATATCAATTAACGACGAGTGCTGGGGTGGTACAAGACCCCCGACTGAGCATAAGACAGACGCTGACACCACTTTGATTTTACCGACAAAAACAGGATATACCTTTGATGGATGGTACACCACAAGCACTTGTACTGGAACGAAATTGTCGAAACTTAGCGCATCGGGGTACACCGCCGATATAAAGCTTTGGGGCAAATGGGTGGCAAATTATGAGCGTGTAAAAATCAATGTTTCAATAGTTGGGGTGTATGAGTATGGTGTCGTGTTGTATCTTGTGGAGAATAATAAAGTGCAAAATCAAATAGTGGCAAAAAACGGAGAGTCAGTGAAACTAGAACAAAAAGTTGGTCAAGCATACGCAATACTTGTCAGTAAACCATATATGTGGACAATGTCAGTCAGTGGAGATTGTGCACTTGACGCCAATAATAAAAACAAAATTACATATACCGTATTAACCGCAGGCAATGAGATGACATTGACACTTAGCGGGGGCGCGCAGTCTAGTATGGTTGTGATTTAATTGTTAAATAAATAAAATTTTGCGAAAATTCTCAAAATGATTGTAAATAAAAAAAAATCGTGTTATAATATTCTCACAATCATTTTAAGGAGGAAATCAAATGTTCGCTAAAATGCAAGACATCCTTGCTAAACAACTCAACATTAGCAAAGATACAATAAAGCCAGAGAGCAGATTGCTTGAAGATTTGAACGCCGACTCGCTTGATTTCGTCGAATTGTTGATGACAATGGAAGACGAATTTGGCGTTTCAATTAGCGACGAAGATGCAAAAACATTGAAGACTGTAGACGATGTTTGCAAGTATCTTGAAACGCACAAAAAATAATTTGTTCAGTGAATTTGTTAGTTCAGTAATTTATTGCTTAACAAATTTAAATAAATTGAATACAATCAATAAAACCCCGTAATTGCAACGGGGTTTTTCAATTAAGTACCTTATAAATATGGTAAGGCACTCACGTTTATTGTCATTGCGAGCGAAGCGTCGCAATCTCCCGGAAGGGCAACCCGCTTCATTATGGCGTACCAATACACATTGACCGCGCTAGCTATCAACAGCAGTGCGCTTTCGCACCCGCGCTAACTATTAACCCGCGTGCGGTATCGCGCCCATAAGCCCGCTTAGCGCTAGCACGATGATAAAACAATTCCTTATTATGCTGGCGCCGTATTTTTGATTAAAATCGGCGAATTTTCTGTTTTTTGTTATATTTCGACAAAATTTGACATAAAGATACTTGCGGAGGACTTATGTCAGAACTTGAAAATCGCACAATCGAAGAAGCAAAATACATAATTCGCACACAACAAACGGTGCGCGAGTCGGCAAAATATTTCAACATATCCAAAAGCACTTTGCACAGCGACCTAAAAAACCGATTGCCCAAAATAAATTTTGAACTCTATACTAAAGTTTGCAAAATCTTAACCGCACACTTTGAGCAAAAACACTTGCGCGGTGGCAATGCAACAAAATTAAAGTGGCAACGCTCCCGCGAAAACTAACCGCCCCCAACATTTTTGTAGCAACGGGGCTATCATCGTGCTAGCGCGGGGCGGGCTGTAGGGCGCGATACCGCACGCGTGGCACGCGGTTCGCGAGATTCCTACGCTTCATCAAACCCTACGTTGCGGGTTTGATTTTCGCTCTGAATGACCCTAAGGTAAGTACTTGTACCACTTTTATATTGTGGTAAGGTACTCACGCTCATTGTCATTGCGAGCGAAGCGTCGCAATCTCCCGGAAGGGCAACCCGCTTCATTATGGCGTACCCACACACTTTGACCGCGCTAGCTATCAACAGCAGTGTGCTTTCGCACCCGCGCTAGCCACCCGTAGCAGTGCGCTTTCGCACCATTTTGACAATAATGTTTCATTCAAATAATAACCGCCCCAAAACGCCCTTTGTAGTAGCCTTTGTTTTCAAAATGACGTCCATTTGCCCCAAAATGACGTCGGTTTGAGCCAAAATGACGTCCGTTTGCCCCAAAATGACGTCAATTTGAAACAAAGAGAAAGGAAAAGAGAAAGAAAAGAATAAAGTGAAAGTAAAAATAAAAGGGAAAGAGAAAGTAAAAGTTATAGTGAAAGTTATAGTGAGAGAGAAATAAAAGTGAAAGCAAAAGTGAAAGCAAAAGGGAACGGCATTCGCCGAATTGACGTCGCGCAATATTGCACGCCGTTTTTTTTCTCTCTCAAAAAAATTTCATTATCAAGTTTTTATTTTACAAACAAAAAATAGCATTTTGTGTGTTACAAAATTTTGCAATATCCCAAAATGTGTGGTATAATATAATTGCAAAATAAAGCAGAAAAAAACAACATTTTACCTATAATTCGTTTGACTTTATGTGCCGAATTTTGGTAAAATTTCAGTGTAAGTTAAATTAAATAAAATATTATATATTTTCTTGTATTGCACACACTACAAATGAAGATATAGTTGGAGTTTTTATGAATAGTAAATTTCTTTTGGTTTTAATGATGATAGTTGTAGCTACAGGACTATTATTCTCTGGCTGTGGCAACAAAGACCAATACAAAAATATGCGCCTCATCGTCGAGCAGTCAAGCATCGAAATTGTGCTTGATGACGACACCGCGCAAACCAACAGCGACGCCACACAAGACGGCACAACCGAGAATGCAAGCACCGACGCTGAACCAAATATCGCATATCTCGACGCGCACATAGAAAATAAGAACGCCAAGCAGTCAAAGCGCATTTTGTTCGATATAGTCGACGAATCAATCGCAATTATAGACGACGAGCGCACATCCGTCAACGACAACAAATACAAAGTCGCAATCAAAGCCTTAAAGGCAGGGACGACCTACATTACAGTTATGTCGCTAGAGGGCAACAAAACCGAGCGCGTCAAACTCACAGTTATTGAGAAAATCAAAGCAATGGCATTCGACCCAGATTTATCAATCGCAGTGGCAGTTGGCGAAGAATATAATTTCAACACAAGCGCACTCAACTATGAACCAATAACAACCAACCAAAAGGACGTTACCTTTTCACTTGAAAATGAAGTCGACGGCGTCAGCATTTCTCCAAGCGGAACGCTCTCCGCTACAGCACAACCTACAGACCCACACATCACAGTCGTGGCGACTAGCACCGCGAACCCAGAACTTATCGCCAAAACAAATGTCTACATCTACACAAAAGTCGATGCAAGCAAAATCCACATCGTAGACGCAAATAGTGGCGAAGAAATTTTAGACACACTCACAATCGGCAAAAACTCCAAATATAACAACCAAATCGTCAAAGTCGAAGTCGACAATGAAACGGACGAATACATCGCATACGCACAAGTCAGCGACATAAGCGCAATTAAAGTTGACCGCGTTCAAGGAGCCGAAAATACCAACCTTGAGTTCAAAATAACCGGTATCGAGCAATCTAAAGTCAAAGTTACATTCAACATCGGCATTGTGGGCTTTAGCGCGCAAACCTACATCACAAAATCAATCGACGTCGAAATCATCGACCTTGTCGACACCATATACGTCAACGGCAGTAGCACAAAGACGGAAATAACAGTCTTTGACGTGTACAACACAGGCGCAGAAACAAAGTATGGGACAAAAGTTCTAATCGAAGTTTCGCCAAGCAACGCAAGCAACAAAAAGATTACATTCAGCGCAACGGACGATAACATTACATTGCTCCAAAATTTTGATTTCTATACTGCAGACGGACAACCAATTGACGACATTTTGACCTACTCAATGTCAAATTCAGGGATACTCTACATAAATTATAAGCAAGGGGCAACATTTAAAGAGCTCAGTTGTCAATTAATCGTTGAAGCGAATAGAGAGTTCAGCGACGACGCCATCGTTACAAACACGCTGGACATTAGCACCAAGATAGGCATTAAAAAAATAGCTATTGGGGATAACACCATCACGTACATTGACTTGACAGGCGCCGACTATACCGAAATCCCATATTCTGTCAATGGAACAGATGTTACAAGTGATTCAATCAATGGCACGCTTGCAAATTTTGACTTGTCGTCAAATAGAATAATGGTTCAAAAGTCAAACATAATATCCGCAAAGAACGACGGCGGGCGTTTGTTTGTCAAACCGCTTGCAGTCGGGACATCAACGCTTTCAATCCTTTCGCCGAACGGAATGATTGCAACAACGACAATACAAGTAGTCATTCCCGCAAATGAAGTAAGCGTCAATGTAGATTCAATTTTCTACAAGAACATAATCGCAAGCGTCGAAAAAGACGAAAACGACCTTTTGTCAAAAATCAACGCCAATGTCAACGGCGAATTTATGCTCGAACTTGAAAAAGCAATGGTTGACGGCACAATTTGGAATTTAAGTTATGTTTCTAGTAACCCAAGCGTGGCGTATGTGTCAAATTCAGGACTAGTCCGCACACTCTACAAGGGCGACACAACTATCACAGTCAAATTTGACTATGTAGTAAAGGATACTATTACAAATGCAATTCGAGAAGTGAAGGGCGAGCAAGAAATTTCTTTACACGTCTTTAGACCAATCACAACCTTTGACATCGGCAAATCTAGCACAAGTGTATACGACATCGACACAATCGGGTATTTAGATGCATTGCAATATAGTGCGGTTTCCTTTGACGTGCAAATGAATGAATGCGACACAAGCAAAAGCGATATCCGCCTTTACATCTATGGCGACGCATTTGACTATGAAACAAGCGAAACTAGATACACAATGTATAGCGATTTCGGAATTTTGAATTATGAAGGCAATGGCAAAGGTATATTCTATGGCAAAATTAACGAAAAGAATATTTATAGCGCAAAAGTCAAGATTGTGGCAGTAGTTACGGAATATGGACGAAAATACACAAGCATTTGTACCATAACAGTTACAAAAATGAGTGATGAGAATAAAGTCCAAGACATTTCAATTATCAATCTTGATTCTTATACCACTGCAGAAACTGGAAAAACCTACTACACTATGAACTTTAAAGCGGGGTTGGGACTCGGCACCGAAACTGAGAATAACAAATCAATAATTGCGACGGCTTTGCCAAAAAATGCAATCAATACAAAATTGTACTATTTTGCATATGACGACCTTGAGAAAAATCTCACAGAAGCTACACCCGCTAGTAAAATTGTGTATGTTACGCAAGAAGGCGTAGTGTACCCACTCAAAGCGGGGAAAGCACGTATATTGATTGTCCCGCGCGACCGACTTAATGATAGAGATGACAATAAAGATTATATGCTTTCGTCAGCTGAAATTTTGCTTAATTTGAAAAAATTGCAAGAAAATAATAGAAATTTTATCAAAGAAGTTATCGTTACTGTTTCGGACGGAACAATTGAAAATCCATATCACATCAGTAGCACTTCGGACTTTTTGGACATCGCAACAGGACTCGACGCCCACTATGTTTTGACACGCTCAATTGATTTGTCATCTGTATCATCACTATCCGCTTTCGGTAGCGAAGAAAAACCATTCACAGGTTCAATTCGTGGTAGATATTACCTTGATGAAAAAAATGATATCTACGTCGACAATAAGATTTTTGGTATCAAACTCAACAAAACCATTTCAACAACGGCAAGCGAGTATAACTATGGCTTGTTTGGCGTCGTCAAAAGCAGTGTGAAATACGATGAAAAGAGCAATTTGTTGGTGCATCCAAGCTTTTCGTACTTAACGCTCGAGTTTAAATCAATAAGTATCAAAACAAGTGATAGCGCAAATAGTAGTAGCACAGCTTACAACATAGGGCTACTTGCGGGCAAGTTTAGTGGCACAATGACAAATGTCAACATCGCAATTTATGGCGCTTGCGAGATTTCGCTCACTAACACTGATGCTAATGCTAGCGTAAATTTTGGCGCATTCAGTGGCATTGTCAATGAATATGAATATGAATATCTTGACCAAAATGGCAATGAGAAAAATGTGACATATGAATCAATACTCGAACTTTGCAAACTTTATGGTAGTGAAACACTACAACTAAATTTACAAGTAAACACGTCAAATATTGGTGGCTTTGTGGGCGTTTTGAATAAAAATGCAAAAATCAGTGGACAATACTCGTTTAGTGGCACAAGTACAACCACAAACACGAGCACTTCAAGCGAGAACACGAACGCAAGCACAAGTACAAGCGCGAAATTCTTGTTCACAATCAATGGGCAAAATGACGACTACAACGTCGATTTAGTCGCTACATTCAAGTCAGCAAATACAACCAACATTATCGGCGGTATTGTCGGCAAAAATAGCGGTAGCGTTTTGGAAGTAGCTGGGTCTGGAAGCGTTATAGGAAAACAAGGCACAAGCGTCGGCGGACTTGTCGGGCAAAATCTCGGGGCAGTCAAAGACGTGTACTCCGCTATGGAAGTCAACGGCGAAACAAACGTCGGTGGCGTTGTCGGTACGAACAACGGCACAATCAATCTAGCTGTAGTCGAAAGTTTTGAATACGCAACTATTAGTGGCACAGACGCGGTCGGCGGTGTTGTCGGATTTAATGATGGCGGGGCAATTATGTACGCGTCCAGCACTTCATTTATTACGGCTGAAAAAAAATACGCCGTTGAAGGCTATTCGCGTGTCGGCGGACTTATCGGCGTAAATGCAGGGAATGTATCAAAATCTTACGCACAAACCAAAGTCTATATCAAAGGCACTGGTGGCGCTAACAAATATGCGGGCGGTTTCATCGGTCAAATCTCGAGCGGAAAGCTTGAGAATACCTATTCAATCACTGATGTTTATAGCGAAAGTGAAAATTCAACTATCGGCGGGTTCTTTGGACACGTTAGCGGAGGAATCACGCTAAATACAAGTTATTCGGATAGCAATTTAGATAACTTTGTTGGGGCAACGAGTGTCACAATATCTGGTTCAAATAACTACTATGCGGGCAGTTCTGGAAATATCGGCGGAGTAGTTACGCAAAAATCGTCAGACGACCTCAAAAAAAGCACAACATTTGGCAATGCTTGGGACTTTACTGACACATATAATAGGATGGATAACATCAATAATGGGTATCCATACTTGTTATATGTAGGCAGTGAGTTTGTTGCATTTGTTCCAAAAACCCTTGAGATTACAGTTAAAGAAACAGTCGACAATAAATTTATCAAAGTCGGCGACAAGCGCGCTTTGGTGCTCATTCAAAAGAAAGACGCAAGTAAAACAACTACAGATGACAGTGAAAACGCAAATGACGAAACGAATAAAACCGTAAGTGATTATGAATTTGATATCTTTGACCTTATAGAATTGAAAGAAACACCAACCACTTCGCGCATCGTGCGTCTAAATGCCACAGTCGTCGATGGCACTGGCGTCATAATGATTGAGGGTGGGAAAATAATTGTTCTCAGTGAGGGGTATGCGAAAATTAGAATCAGTTCACAACTAGATGCAACAGTCTTTGACGAGTTCGAAATTTATGCAACCTACGGACTTAACTCCTTTAAAAATGACTTAAATGGCGAAATGAAAATTTTCCTTGACACATCGAAAGAGATAAATTATACCTTTGAAAATGGCGATAATATCGTCGGGCAAAAATATGGCATTGCATACAAAGGATTACTTGAATACGCAAACTTTAACTATGAGAGTACAGAAAATATCAACTCAGAAACATACCACTACATAGACTATAATTACTCAAAGATTCTCAACGCTAAAGCGGTTGTTGAAAAAAACGCTGTCTATGAGTATGCCTACATCAACGCAAAGTTTGGGGACGAAAGTGTCAAAGTTTTGCTCCCATGGACAGAGAATAAATTTAATCTCAACATCTTTAATGGCGCAACCGACTTGCAGTTAAATAAGAGTTTCTCAAGTATTTTGCCGAACCAAACTGCACAAGTAACGGTAAATATTTCAACGGACGTCGCAACCGATTTTGTTTCGAAAATCACAATTAAAGAAAATGACCAAGAAATCGAAACAGTCAAATTGACTTGTTCAGATGAGTTAGAGCCGTCGCTTAAAACAATCAAAATTGAGTGCAGTAATGATAATTATTTTGGAGTCAAAATCATTGGCTACAACTTTGATAATGAAAGTAAGCAAATTCAAATGATATTCGAACTTGTAGTATCAGACGATTTGCGCACAATTGCTAATGATAGAACATTTACATTCGAATTTAGTGTTGGTGAATTTAGTAAAAATGATAACTATACCGCAAAGTTTACCAAGAAGTACAATTTGCAAATTTTGCCACAAACTATCGAAAAAATTACAATGATTCATTTCCCGAACGGAAATTTACGCGAAGATGAAGTCGCACGCGACCGCATTTCAAGCGGAATAGACGGCGTGATGAAAATCAACGTATATCCAAATTATAGCCAAGTCGACTACATCGACATCACAAGTAGCATCGTCTCGGGAGAAAAAATCTCATTCACGCAGTTGGTCGAAAATGGTAGCCAATTAGAGAAAATAAATCCAGACAATATCAAGATTGACAACGGAATTAGACTGCGCCTTGTATCAACAAAAGTTGACAATGGGTATGCATTCGACGGCAATTTGTACGTCGGGACACTAATTCGCTCAAATATGGCTGAAAATCTCCCATTTGTCGTACAAATTACTGCATACAAAGACGGCAATGTCGTCTACAACTACTCTAAGACGCTTCTCACGCAATTCTCGCCAAGTATTTCGATTGATTATAATGAAAAATACATTGACCAAATCGCGCGCGGAGTTACTTTAGATGTCCCACTCAAAATCAACACGATGCCAGGGAAATTGACCCTTTCAGTTATAGATATAACAGACAAGAATGGAAAGAAAACTGATGAATATAAGGGGAAAGTTTCATTTATATCAGCGCAAACGACATTTAATAGCACATTTGTCGGTTCACTCACCGCACAATTATTTGCGGACGTAATTATTCCTGCTGGCACAAAATTCAAAATTCGTGTAGAACTTGAGACTGTAGTTGACAATGTCAAAATTATAGCTACCGACGAAAGAGAAATTACAGTCGTCGACTACATCATTATGGGTGTTACCATTGAGAATGCGACAACTGACGCCAATGGCACAAACCACCTTGTTCTCTATCTCAGCAAAGCACAAAACTTGAAAGCGAAAATTAGCGCAATTTACGCGACGCGCCCAAGCAATGTGGATGCAAGTTCAGAAGAAGGTATAATGTATGCCGAAATTATTAAAAAAATAGAGAAATTTGAGAAAGAAATAACCAAAGCAAATGGCAAAGAAATAATCAATGCAGACAACTCAACCGAAAAAATCCAAGTTTGGTATAGTAGTAAAACCGTTGACGGAATCAATAAAGATTCAGGCTCATTTAATAGTACAAATGGCTCAACTGATTATTACCAATATTATTACGCTGAAGAAGAGGGTTGCTACAAAGCATACGGCAAGAAAATTAGCAATGTTGCAGTGATTTCACTATATGTCGCATATACCTTTGAAAACGGCATTCCAAAACTTTTTGACGTAATAAATGGGACAACAGACCAAGCGGTATACTACAAGCAAATAGATTGCATCTTGTCTATCGAGAATGAATCAACCGAAGAAATTCCACTTCCAGTCTATACTGCCGAAGAATTTATAAGTATGCAATCAGGCGTCCACTACATTTTGATGAACGACATCGAACTTTCATCATACACGCCAATGACTGCAAATTTTGCTTCCCTTGACGGCAATGGAAAAATTATCAAAATCAATTCTTTCAATATCGACACATCTAAGAGCACAGTCAATGTGGGGTTATTTGCTACAGTTTCAGCAAATACAGTCATCAAAAATGTCGTGCTTGACGTCAATGGGCTTCTCAATGGCGGAGATTCAACAAATCTTTATACCATAACTGACAAAAGTCAAGTGAATTTCGGACTTTTCGCGGGTTCAAACGCGGGCGTCATCACTAACTGCGACGTCGTCAACATAACAAATTTGGACGATAATAACAACAAAACGCAAGAAGTGCAAAATACAAGTTCTACTACTCTTACCGTCAAAACAAGTCTATTATACGGCACCAACTATACATCTAATTATATTGGTTTATTCGTTGGACAAAACACAGGTTACGTAACGAATAGTCGCGTATTCCGCACAACTGGGAACATTGGCTTGCGCAGGAATGTTAATGGCGGACTTGGCGAGAAAAATTCGTGGATTGGTGCAGGTATTGACCTTGTCGCCAACGGCGTAGTTGCTGGCTTCATCGCCTACAACGAGGGAGAAATCAGTGCGTGCTATGCAACAAACATCACGATAAATAACAACTCAGTTATTGCGAATGCTAGTTATACTGCGGGTTTTGTGGCAATCAACGCTGGCGGATACGTCAGCAATAGCTACGCCGAGGGTACAGGGAGTTCCGCTGAAATTAATCTCAAATCACAAGGTAGTGTTGCAGGGTTTGTCCTTTCAAATAGCGCCACAATTTCCAATTGCTATGCAGATTTTGGCATTAGCAGTCCAAGCAACTCAGCAGGTTTTGTCAATGAGAATTATGCAAGCGCGCTAGTCGAATACTGCTACACCACTTGCCAAATGTTCCTTGCAGGTGGATTAGTTGGCGACAATGCGTCATTTAGACCATTTACAGGGGTCAATGATTTCAATGAAATACAAAATGCAGGTACAATTGTTTATTCATACTATAGCAAAGGGCCAAATACATCTACCTTTGCCGACGAATCTGCAATTGCAATAGCAGAAAGTGATTTAGGGAACAAAAATGAATATGTCGGTTTCGCCTTTGTTACGAACGAAAAAATCAAAAATCAAGGCATTTGGGAAATGGATGCTTCGCGCAAAAGACCTATTTTGACATCTGCAAATCGAATTGCAGTGTCGATTCGCGAATTGGCTAGTGATGCAACAAATCAAGCAGACGCGGTTAATGATGCTTTGGTGTACTCATATAACGTTGATTATGAATCTGGAAGCGAAAACAATCCATACATAATCAATACTGCTGAAAAATTTAATAATCTCTTTAAAGATATTTCAATCTTTGGTAAAAATAATACAGCTTCCGAAGGAGAAACAACCTCAGGTACAAAATATATCCGTATAGTTTGCGACCTTAATTTTGGTGCAACCAGCGAAACAGCTGACGGACTTAATTCAAGCAAAGTCGAGTTTAGCGCAGTGCTTGACGGCAACAATATGCTTATGAATTCAATCACGCTTGCGGGCGAAAAAACAACAGAACAAAATGAATTTGGTATGTTCAAGACGCTCAACGGCGCAGTGGTCAAAAATATACGTATGCAATTTAATGAGGTTTCCGCGACTGAAATTCCAGTTGTTGGCACACTTTGTGGGAAAGCAACAGATTCAATTATTTTAGGCGTCAAAATACTTGGCGAAGGCAACTATGTCCAAGGTAAAAATGTCGTCGGCGGAGTAGTCGGCATTGCTCTTGGCGATTGTGAAATCCAAACGATTGAGTCAAATATCAGCGTTCGCTCAACATATAGAAAAGGCAGTCAAGCAACTGATTTTTGCGACCTTACTTATGGGAAAAATAGCGATGGAGAACTAGAAATCGGCACTAAAAATGTTTCATACGCAGGTGGGCTCATTGGTGCAGTGCTTGCAAGTGAAGAAAATAAAATGGTCGTTCGCACATTGAAAGTTAGCGGGGCAGTGTCAGTCGGTGCAGAGCGTACAGGTGGAATTATTGCCGTCAACTACGCAAAACTCTATGACTTGAATTTTGTCGCACAAATTACTGAAAGCAACGGGAAACAAGAACTTTCAGGCGACGATGTCATCGGCGGTATCGTCGGCATAAACTTTGGTTCAATTGAAAAGGCACGCTTGACATACGACGGAGATGACCTTACACTTGTTGACAAACTTAGCGAGGGTGTCAGCGGGGGTAAAACAAACCTATTCATCGGCGCAAGTAGGTATGTCGGTGGACTTGTTGGCGCAAACTATGACGGCAAAATAAAAGACTCTTACAATAGGGTTAATGTTACAAACAAAAGTGCCGAATACGCAGGGGCAATCGCAGGTTACGTCAAAGGTGGCGAATTTGATTCGATTTACGTAACTGGTAGTGTCAACGCTAAAATCGCGTTCGGTAGCGCCTTTGGATACCTTGATAAAAATGTTAAATTGGAAAATGGACTTGAGAAGACAGTTACAATCAATGAATTTAAAAAGATTGTATTAATCAACAACTATTCAACAACTGTTGCGCAAAGTATCAGCGGTGGCGCGAAAGCGGGCATACTTGCTGGATACGTCAATACCGATTACTTTAAAGATGTGTTTGCAGAGAAGTCTGACTCATTAAGCTATGTTGTCAATCGTTTGCCACTCAATTTGAGTGGAACAAGCTATGTGAATATCGACTATTTCGGTTCGGCAAAGTTTGATAAAATGGATATTACTCAAGAAGAGTACACTAAACTCTTTAAAGAACTTAATAGTTTTGGTAGGTATACAAATAACGGCAAAATTAGTTGGTTTGGAGATGATAATCTTGGTACATATTCTTCAAACTTAAATAATAAATCGGAAATTTTCGCATCTTATGAAGTTGCTGACTGGACAAAAGAAGTGAGTACATTCCCACTCTTGAAAATAACAACGCAAGCATCTGAAATTATTATCGATGATAAAAATAAGAATGAATTTGTAGATTTAATCCAAAAAAATCCAAATGCAACATTTATTATTAAGTGCGATATCAAGATGTATACTAATTCATCAAGTGGCAACACTAGTGGAGACCTTGATAAAGAATGGACGAGTCTTGGCACATCGGTCAATCAATTTAGTGGTAAAATTCAAGGACAAAAAATTGAAGTTAATGAAAATGGGGAAAAAGTAGAGCGTTTCCCAATAATCGAAATCAAGAAAACTTTGCTTAATTATTGCAATAGTGCAACTATCTCTGACCTTACAATCAAAGTCAGTATACCAAAAGTCAGTATATCAGATGATAAGCAAGACACAACCAATATAAGCGGTAATTATTACTTTGGCTCAGTCGCAAACTATGCCACAAATTCGACGTTCCGTAATTTGACAATTGTAAACGGGGCGCAAATTAACGTAACAAGCACCCGGTCTGAGGAAGGTGTTACTAACTATGTCGGTGGATTGGTAGGGTATGCAGATAATTGTTTGATTTCTCAAATCAATTTTAATAGTTCAATGGTTGTCGAACTACAAACAACCGATGCGTCAATTACATCTAACATTGGTGGATTTATTGGCTATAGTCAAAAGTCTATCATCAGCGATGTCGAATACATAGCAACTTATACAAAGTATACGGACGGCAAAGGGTATAATGTTTTTAAAGTAACGTCAACAAATGCAAACATCGGCGTAATTGTTGGGAATGCAGTATCTGGCAAAATTAAATCAATCAACTTGACTGAAAAGCAAAGCGGAACTAGTGCCAATTCCCTTCCAGACGGTAAAGCAAGAACGCCAATTGAAATATCAAGTGGTACGGCGGAATCGACCCTAACCTTTGGTGGCGTTGCGGGCAAAGTTAATAGCTTAAAACTTTCAAGCGTTGAAAACGGATTGTCAAATATTTCAATTACTGCTGAAAAATTTGAAAATACCATACTTGTGGGCGGACTTGTCGGCGAAGTCATTTCATCGACTTTGAGTAATGTGCAAAACAAAGCAAATATAACGCTTTTCGATAAGTCAATTGATGAAATTTCAAACAAAATTAATCTTGCAGGCATTGCGGGCAAAGTTTCGGGCGATACAATAATTATAACTGCACAAAATCGCGGACAAATTAACGTTAGCGTTGTCGACAAAACAGAAGTTAATGGAGCGACAGGATACGCTAAAGTGACAGGCTACATTGGTGGACTTATCGGCGAAATTGTACTCAGTGGCTCTATAACACCAAAACTTTCCGAATCTAGAAATCTAGGCGCAATTTCCACAATCAACTTGTACGAAGCGTATGTTGGCGGAATCATCGGCAAAATTACAATTAGCAGTGCAAACGCTGATGTTAAGTACATCATTGAAAAGACCTATAATGAAAGCGCTATCACAACGCAAAGCGGGTGCGCATATATAGAAAATTGTGGCGGATTTATCGGAATGGCTGAATTTGCCAATGTTAGTGGTTCGTATTCAGTCGGCAGAGTTATTAGTAAGACAACGACTGTAAGTGATCGAATTTCAATCGGTGGGTTTATCGGTGAATTAACCTCAAAAGTTAGCCAGCCATACATTTCAAAATGCTATAGCGCGGTAGTCGTCAAGGCATACGCCGACCCAAGTAAAAACAAGGTCTACAGCAAAGGATTTATCGGCAATACAACACTAACAACGCAAAACGTCAACACAGTCAATTTTGATGACTGCTATTATGTGGGCGAATTTGCGCAAAGCAATTATTATGTAAGCGACAACGCAACTCAAAAAATGCACGACTATACGGCAAACTTTGTTTCGTACGCGGATATGCTGAAGAAAGCAACGTTCAATAAATTAGACGTTTCAGATTATGGAAGTACTGCGGAAACAACATTTGTTATGACCGACGGAAGTACATTACCGATGTTGACAAAATTCTATGATTCAACGAATAGTGAACTTGGCACTGTTTATCAACCTATACAAATTGATTCAGTTGAAGCATTAAATGAATTTACGAAAGCAGACGATACGGGCGCAAATAAATATTATTTGCAAACAAATTCAATTACGGCGAACGCTAATACATCTACGCGTGCAAAATTTGCAGAAGTGTTCGACGGTGGCAATTACGAAATTATAGGGCTCACAAATCCGTTGTTCAACGAAATTTCAATTGATGCAGTCGTAGCGTCAGTCAATATTCAACAACTTAATTTAACAGCAAGCGAAAGTGGCGACTATGGTGCGATTGCTAAAGTCAATTGTGGGACAATTTTGTTCTGCTCAGCGGACGGAGAAATCACATTTACTTCAAGTTGTTCTAATTCGACATTTGGTGGACTCGTCGGCAAAAACTTCGGGCATATTGGCTTTAGTTCAAGCAATGTGAATATTGGACAAACTGATAGTGAGCAGGGGAGCAAAATTTCAGTCGGCGGTATCGCTGGATATATGGAATATAAAGAAGCGCAAAAAGCAAACACGCAAGCCGAAAGCGAATTCGCGCAAATCTCCAACTGCTTTGCAACTGGAACTCTAAAACTTATGCAAGTTACAGGCGATAATCTTTGCGTAGTCGGTGGTATCGTCGGAAACCTAGTAGGGGGCAATTTGCAACTTTGCTACAGCGCGTCGCACATCAACTATTTGAATGACGAAAGCGTCAAGGCATATGGCGCAGTGTATGGCAATTTAGATGATACCAACAAAAATAAAGTATCTATTTCAAATGTGTACAATGACACATTGGCAACCTTGTTGACAAAAGAAATTGCTGATATTGAAAATATCACAATGAAAGACATTATGACAAATGGTCTTCCAATGGGTTTTGACCGCTATGCTTGGTCAAGTTTTGCGATTGATAGTAGTTTCTGCGAAAAGAAAAATACATCAATGCTTAACTATGGTTATCCTTATCTAAGATACGCAAGTAAGAGCGTTTCGCAAATCGCGAACAAGGGGCAAGGAAGCAAAGAAAAGCCATACCTTATCAAAAACCAAAGTTCGTTCGAAATCATCAACGCTTTTGCTGATAAAGGTAAGTCGTACATATATATGCTAGATAATGACATCTATTGTGTAACAGGCGACTATATTAATACGCTCCAAGGCACATTGGAAGGTAATGGCAAAACTATCTACAATTTATCCTTAAATGTTAGCGGTAGCGGGACAAACGGCTTTATTAATGAAAATAACGGCACGATTTCGAACTTAACATTTGTAGAAGCGTCCGCAGTTATACAAAGTGATTTCGGCGGAAGCGCATTTGGGCTTGTCGTAGGCAACAATGCAGGGACAATCAATAATGTCAAAATCAATAATTCAAGCATTACGTTCAATGAAAGTAATACACAAGCAAGTAGTACAGAAACTGAAAATAGCGCTGAAATGTCGATTGGCGGTTTAGTCGGTGTAAATAGCGGAACTATCACAGGTTCAAGCATTAATACTTTGCATATGATATTAAAAAATTCAACAGGCAGTGCAAATCTTGGTGGATTTGTCGGCAAAATGGCTGGCGGGACAATTGGAATATATAACGAAAATAAAGAAATTAATTGTTCAGTTTTAAATCTCACAATAGATGCGGGTGAAAATCGATTAATTGATTCTAGCGTTTATACGCGCGTCGGCGGATTTGTTGGATATGTTACGGGTGGCGTGATGAGCAATTGCGGTGTTACAGATAGTGGAGTTTACATAGAAATAGGAATTGAATTTTTACTCCAGGGAAGTTGCAACCTTGGCGGTTTTGCGGGGCAAATTGGAAGTGCTTCGAATACAAGTGCAAGTGAGGATAAGATTGTAAACTGCACAGCGGATACAAAACTTAGCACAGTAGCAGGTGGTATTCGTGGTATTGGTGAATTTGCTGGATATTCAAGCTGGGTTATTAATTATCCAACCATTTATGTATATCATGAAAGCGAAAAACTTATCGGTAACGGAGACACTAATACTGGTAAATGTATAAATGAAACGGTAATAGTAAGGGAAACTACAAGAATTGGGCTATGAAGTGTATGCTTCATAGCTTTTTTTAATAGGTAAATTGTGGAATTTACACATTAAATTTACATTCATTCGACTAAAAAATTTGTTCTTGTGCTTATTTTTTGACAATAACTACATTGTTGCAAAAAAAATGAGATTTTGCGAACGTTTTGCAAGATAAAAATTCGCAAAACACTTGACATATAACCGCAAATTGTGTTATAATTCAAACAGTCTATGACATTTGGAGTTATAGACGTGTTTATTTTATATAATTTTCATTATTTTATTGCGTTTTGTCGACGCAGTGGCATTAAATAATATTGTTGCATTGCGATGATGTTGCGTGATTTGCGCGCAAAATGCTGTGATGGAATTATTCGAACACGCCTATACATTATACCGCGCTCAAAATTTGTATGATAAGGGTCGAATTGTCTACAAATAGGGCGAGCAACGGGGAATGTCAAACAGAGCAGATAATTATTTATAGGTTTTGTTTAGGGCTAGTGCCTGAGTGGCTTAGTTGCACTCGGCGCAAAATTTGAAATAGGAAAACAGGAGGTCGTAGAAAATGCCTACCATAAATCAATTGGTAAGAAAGGGTCGCAAAAAGATTGAACAAAAATCAAAATCGCCTTTGCTTGACGCTTGTCCACAAAAGCGTGGAATTTGTCTTGAAGTAAAGACAATTACACCTAAAAAGCCAAACTCTGCTATGCGTAAAGTTGCCAAAGTTAGATTGAGCAACAAGGCTGAAGCAACAGTTTATATCCCAGGCGTTGGTCATAACTTGCAAGAACACAGTGTCGTGCTTGTTCGTGGCGGAAGAGTTAAAGACTTGATTGGTGTGCGCTATCACATCATTCGTGGCACACTAGATACCGCTGGTGTTGCAAAGCGCAGTCAGTCCCGTTCAAAGTATGGCTCTAAGAAAGATAAGAAATAATGCGTAAATTTTCTAGTTTTGAATTTAGTAGATTTATTAAATTTATTTGTCGAAAGATTTTTATTCTTTCAAATCATAACGCTAGAAAATACGGAATTATTATCACGCAAAGTATTGCAGTGAAATTTCTATTTTAATAACGTTTGTACGCAATTAGCTATAAATGTTTGGGTTCAAACCCGCAAAATCTATAAAGGAGAGTATGATAAAATGCCTAGAAGAAATGGTGTACCAAAGAAAGAAGTGTTGCCAGATCCAAAGTATAACTCACAACCAGTTGCAAAACTCATCAATCAAGTTATGCTTGACGGGAAGAAAGGTATCGCACAAAATATTGTATATGGCGCATTAGATTTAGCAAGTCAAAAACTTGGCGCTCCACAAATGGACGTGTTCAATCAAGCAGTTGCAAATGTTTCACCAGTTGTCGAAACAAAAGCAAGACGCACAGGCGGAGCAAACTATCAAGTTCCTGTCGAAGTTTCGAAAGATAGACGTCAAACACTTGCTATCCGTTGGCTTGTCAACTACTCACGCCGTCGCAGTGAAAGAACTATGATTGAAAGACTCGGCGCTGAACTCGTTGACGCTTACAACAACACTGGTGCAAGTATTAAGAGAAAAGAAGAAATGCACAAAATGGCTGAAGCTAACAAAGCATTTGCACATTTACGTTGGTAGTGTGATAGCACACTGCTACAAATGTAGTTCTAATTTTGTCATTAATTTATTAAAATCAATAATTTTTGCGCACTATGCGCAATTTTAAAAAATATATGGTATACTACTGAAATTAGTACGTATACCCACAAAAAATGGCAGTTATACTGTCAAAACAATCTACAAAACAAGGAGAAAAATTATGCCTAGAGAATATGCTCTTGCGGACATTCGCAATATTGGTATTATGGCGCACATCGACGCAGGTAAGACAACAACTACTGAACGTATTTTGTATTTTACTGGTAAAACTCACAAAATCGGTGAGGTTCACGAAGGTGCAGCAACAATGGACTGGATGGTGCAAGAACAAGAGCGTGGTATCACAATCACCAGCGCAGCGACAACAACCCAATGGAAAGGAAAGCGCATCAATATCATCGACACCCCAGGACACGTCGACTTCACAATCGAAGTTTCGCGTTCCTTGAAAGTGCTTGACGGCGCTGTCGCAGTATTTTGCGCACGCGGTGGTGTTCAACCACAATCAGAAAATGTTTGGAAACAAGCAAACGACTGTAATGTCCCACGTATGGCTTACGTCAACAAAATGGACATTAACGACGCAAACTTTTTCAGAGTTATTGAGATGATGAAGAAGAGATTACCAAGATCTAATCCTGTTGCAATTCAACTACCAATAGGGGCAAGTGAAACCTTTAAGGGTATCATCGACCTTGTAAAAATGGATGCAACATTCTATGATGAGGAGGACCCTACAAAAGAGCCAACCGTCACTGAAATCCCAGCTGATATGCTCGACCTTGCGAAAGAATATCGCGAGAAACTCATCGAAGCAGCTGCAGAATGCGACGACGATTTACTCGAAAAATATCTTGGGGGCGAAGAAATTACCGAAGCAGATTTGAAGAAAGCAATTAGAAAAGGTGTCATTGATTTGAAAATGAACCCAGTAACTTGCGGTACATCTTACAAAAATAAAGGTGTGCGAAAACTTTTGGACGCTGTCGTTGATTATATGCCATCGCCACTTGATATCCCACCAGTAGTTAGTGCTGACGGCGAACAAGTCCGCCACACAAGCGATGAAGAACCATTCTCGGCGCTTGCGTTCAAAATTGCTGACGACCCATACGGCACAGTAACATATATTCGCGTCTATAGCGGAGTACTCGAAAGCGGTTCATACGTCTACAACTCATCTAAGGACAAGAAAGAAAGAATCGGTCGTCTTGTGCAAATGCACGCGAACGAACGCAAAGAAATCAATGAAGTGAGAGCAGGGGACATCGCTGCCGTTGTCGGTTTGAAAGACACAACAACAGGCGACACACTTTGTGACCAATCACATCCAATTGTTCTTGAACCTATGCAATTTGTCGAGCCAGTCATCCAAATCGCGATTGAGCCGAAGACGAAGCAAGGACAAGAAAAAATGGTCGCAGCGCTTTTGCGTTTTGCGAAAGAGGACCCAACATTCCGCACATATACCGACCAAGAGAGCGGACAAACAATTATGGCGGGCATTGGGGAACTCCAACTTGACATCTACAGAGACCGTCTCCTTCGTGAATTCCACGTCGAAGCAAACATCGGTAAACCTCAAGTTGCATACCGCGAAACAATCAAAAAGGCTGTCGAAGTCGAGGGTAAATACATCCGTCAAAGCGGTGGTAAAGGTCAATACGGCCATTGTATCGTAACAATGGAACCGCTCGAAGTTGGTTCAGGCTTTGTATTCGAAGACAAAACCGTCGGCGGGTCTATCCCTAAAGAATACATTCCTGCAATTCAAACAGGTATCGACGAAGCAAGAATGAACGGCGTTTTGGCAGGTTTTGAAACAGTTGACTTCAAAGTTACTGTCATAGACGGTTCTTACCACGATGTCGACTCGTCAGAAATGGCGTTCAAAATCGCAGGTTCTATGGCGTTCAAAGAGGGCGCAAAGAAAGCAAACGCGGTCATCCTTGAACCTATTATGAAATGCGACGTCCAAGTCCCTGAAGAATATCTTGGCGATGTTATGGGCGACATCAACCGTCGTCGCGGAAATTTGAAAGAAATGGAAGCGCGCGACGGGCAACAAATTATCAATGCTGAAATTCCTTTGGCTGAAATGTTTGGTTATGCAACCGACTTGCGCTCACTAACTCAAGGACGCGGAACTTTCCAAATGTCGCTTGACCACTATGCTGAAGTGCCAAAGTTTGTCGCTGAGAAAATCATTGGCGAACGCGCCAAAGCAAACAGCTAATCGTGGCATAAGCCACATAGGTAGAGTGCAATTTCCCGCACTCTCGCCATCCCCGCTTGCTTTGGTGGCGTCAAATGCGCCAAAGCGGAGCAAAAAGGGAATATTAGCACGTAAAAACGCTTTAAAATACGGCATTATTCCTAAAAGCATACAAAAAACATTTGACATTTTATTTAAAATTAAGTATACTTTTGGATAGGATAGCATCCGATTGTATATTTTGCAATAAAAGTTGCGTCGCGCGCTCTTTAGCACGCCCGCGTGTTCCAAATCTCGCGAGTTTGAAATTTCGCGTGTTGCGAAAGAGCAGTTTTTAGTGCACGGCAATAGTGTTCGCGACTCTATCGCGTGCCTAAAATGTGGCACAATAATAAAAGCAAAAATTAAATAGCGCTATCAAAAAAAATTAAGGAGAATAAAATGGCTAAACAAAAATTTGTTAAAGACAAAGTCAATATGAACGTTGGTACCATTGGTCACGTCGACCACGGTAAAACAACATTGACTGCGGCTATAACTAAAGTTCAATCATTGAAAGGTCTTGCTGAAGCAAGGAACTACGCTGATATTGACTCTGCTCCTGAAGAGAGAGAACGCGGTATTACAATCAATACTTCTCACCAAGAATATAATACTGCTAAGCGTCACTATGCGCACGTCGACTGCCCAGGACACAAAGACTATGTTAAAAACATGATTACAGGTGCAGCACAAATGGATGCAGCTATCCTCGTTGTTGCCGCATCCGATGGTCCTATGCCTCAAACAATGGAACACATTTTGCTTGCTCGTCAAGTAGGCGTTCCATACATCGTGGTATTTATGAACAAGGTTGACCAAGTAGACGATCCAGAATTGATTGAACTCGTTGAAATGGAAATCAGAGACCTACTTACAAAGTATGGTTTCCCTGGAGATGAAACTCCAATTATTAAGGGCTCGGCTCTTAAAGCACTCGAAGCAGCAGAAGCTGGCAAACTTGATGACCCAGCATGTGCTTGCATTGGCGAACTTATGGACGCTTTGGATACATACGTACCAGACCCAGTTCGCGCTACAGACAAACCTTTCTTGCTCCCAGTCGAAGATGTATTCACAATCTCTGGTCGTGGTACAGTTGCAACAGGTAGAGTTGAAAGAGGTACTGTCAAGATGGGCGATGTTGTTGAAATCGTTGGTATCAGAGATACTAGGACAACAACAATCACAGGAATTGAAATGTTCCACAAAATGATGGATTCAGCAGAAGCTGGTGACAACGTAGGTTTGTTGCTTCGTGGCGTTGAAAAGAAAGACATCGAAAGAGGTCAAGTAATTGCAGCACCAAAGTCAATCACACCTCACACAGACTTTACAGCTGAAGTTTATATCTTGAAGAAAGAAGAAGGCGGACGTCATACACCATTCTTCAATGGTTATCGTCCACAATTCTACGTTCGTACAACAGACGTTACTGGTACAATTGAATTGCCAGAAGGCGTCGAAATGGTTATGCCGGGCGACAACATCTCTATGACTGTTCGTCTTATTAGCCCTATCGCTATCGAAGAAGGATTGCGTTTCGCTATCCGCGAGGGTGGTAGCACAGTAGGTTCTGGTGTCGTAGCTAAAGTTTTGAAATAATTGTGAATGTGTAAACAATAGATATTCATAGTTTGAAAATTTTGGTTATGAACTAGAATATATGCGAGAGTTTCTCTCGGATATTACAGGTTATAACTTGTGTTCGGATAAGAACTCAAAGTCACCCCGCGAAAGGTTATTTCGCGCTTTGCACTAAGGATAAAAGGGCAGTCGCTGTAACTTAATACAGTTTTCGTGCTCAAGAAAATAAGAGGGCGTTCAAGCCTAAGAACTAGGACATCGTCCGCAAATAAATGCGACTTTGCAAATCTGCAATTATCACATTTGTTTGCAAAAATGGCAAATTCAAACAAAAGAATTAAAAAATTGTGTTCATTCAAAGAACTAAAAATTGAGTTCTTGTTGAGGAACTCAAACTCAACCTTGACCGTTGGAGTACAACGGTATTCAAGTCTAAGAATTTTCGATGAAAATCGACAAAATGCGCAATTACCTGCAAACACGCGCATTTTGCAAAATGACATTCAAGCTGAAGAATAGAAAAACAGCATTTGACTACTGAATTTATAGTGGTGTTCAAGCAAAGAACTAAAAATTTGCGTCCAGCAACAAGACTTTTGTTGCATTCACGCCAAGAATAGCACGCAAGTGCAAATTTGCCAAATGTGGCGTTCAATAACAAAACATTTTGCGCAAATTTTAAATGGCATTCAAGCCTAAGAATTACAAATAGGTATTCAAGCCAAGAATTATAAATAGGGAATTGATACAGCTAGACTGTGGATACGTCCCTTCAAAATGGCATTCAAATGTAAGAATAAAAAATACATATTTGGTTACTAAATTGTAGTAATATTCAAGTTGAAGAATCAAAAATGCAACTATCTCCATTCAAGATACAAGTTTGAATGCGTCGAACTGTAGATGTCAATTCAGTGATGTATTGCTTAGTACATTATTTGGCAACATTTATTAATCAAGTTGCCAGCATAAGCATTGATAGGCAATCAAACCTAGACCATACTGCAAATTATGAAAGTTCGATTTCAGAATTTGAGGTATTTGTCTGTTCAAATAAGTTTAGGACTTTTGACAAACTAACAACTAAGGTTGACGTCTTGTTAACCTTGTTGCGAAACGCCATCACGACGAAACAACTTTGAACGCATAGACAAGAAAATTACCCATCAGGGTAACGCTGAGCGATAAAACCGCCCAGCGTTTTTTTTGTTGCCCCAATGCAAAAACACTTGACATTACTAAAAAAATATTGTAATATATATTTAAATAAGATAGGAGGAATAATTATGATTGTACTTAGTGAACCTACAACGACTTGCTATTGTTGCGATTGTGACAACAAAGGGCATTCGTAAGAATATGAGTGGGTAGTAATTCCCACTCATTTTTATTGTACACCATAAAATAAAAAAAATGAAAATATCTAAATATATTATTGTTAAGCAAATAGGGGATGATTTTATTTTATTATCAACAATTTCTAAAAAGATAATAAAGGTTTCTGCTCAATTTTATAATGAAATGAAAAATATTGATCGAACATGTTTAAGAGAAATCAATGAAGAAGAGATTCAATATTTAATTGATGCATATTTTTTGTTAGAAGATGATGTTGATGAACGTAATGTTGTTGAATATTTAATGGATACTGATCGGATTAATCAACAAATTTTTTCTAGTTATATTGTTTTTTCTACAATGTGTAATTTTGCTTGTGTGTATTGTTATGAAGAAGGGCAAACAAAAAGAAATTTTATTATGTCAGAAGAAATTATGCAAAAAGCAATAGATTGGTACAAAATGATTTTGATAAAAAATAAATATAGTGTTTGTAAAATTACTTTGTTTGGTGGAGAACCTTTATTACATAAAGATTTAATAATTAAGTTTGTTGAAGAAATTAGTAAATATTCGAAAGATAACAATATTATTCTCAAACTTGCTGTTATAACTAATGGTTATTTGTTAGATCGGGAAATTGTTGATTTCTTAAGTATGCATGGGCTTGAAGAAATTCAAATTACACTTGATGGGGTTGGCAAAGTACATGATGACAGGCGACCCTTACGTAACGGAGGTCCAACATTTAAGCAAATAATAGATAATATAAAAAATATAAATAAATTTAATGGTAGATTTTTGTTTAGAGTTAGTTTTGATAAAAACAATATTTTAAATGTTAAAGAGTTGTTATTGTTCATAAAAAAGTTGGAATTAAATAATGATTTTCAAATTTATCTTGCACCTATTCATCAAACAACTAGTCAAACTGATTGTTCTTGTTCGTTTTGCAGTAAAAATACATCCGAAAATGTTGATGATTTAGTTAAATTATATAAAGATTTGTATCAATTTATGCAAGAAAATGATATTTCAATACCTAAGTATATTACAAATGGACCTTGTATGACTGTATCTCGTGATACAGTATTAATCGATAATTATGGAAAGTTGTTTAAATGTGTTGAAATGATAGGAATTGATAAATTATCAGTTGGAAGTGTATTTGATTTAGATTATTATCAAAATATTTTTAAGTTTGTTGGGCATCCTTGCTTTAAGGATTGTATAAAAAAAGGTTGTAAATATGTATGTTTATGTGGCGGTGGGTGCTTGATGAAATCATATTTAAAAGACAAATCACTAAAAAACTTAGACTGCAAATACAAATTATTCGATGAACTGATACCATTCTTATTGGAGTTGAATTATGGAAATAAAACAAAATAATTTTGAGCATATAATTAATGCTATTTTTAAAGAAAATGACATTGCGAAAATTATTATTAGTAATCCGTGTATTAAGAATTATGAATATAAAAAAATTGTCATTGAAAATAAAAAAGAAGACTATATGGAGAATACCTACACCGAAAAGCATTCATTTACTAAAATGATATGTAATAACGATATTGTGAGTAGAGTCGTTTTTTATTCAAAAAGTTTTAAACAATTTAACATTTTTTCAAATGACAACGAATTTATGCTAAAAATTTCAAAGACTGGAAAAATATTTTTGTCTAAATCAAAGTGTCAAAACAATATGGAGATTACATCCAACAATAATCGAATAAAAAATTATATTTTTAAAGAAGGGGAAGTCATTCCACCACTAATTGATATGGGGATTTATACAGTTGAAGGCAAAGTTGTAAAATCAATGTATGACAAATATAGACAAATAAATCGGTTTATTGAATTAATTGATGATTATGTTAAAGACAACAATTTAAATAAAATTAATATAATTGATTTCGGTTGCGGTAAATCGTATTTAACCTTTGTAGTGTATTATTATTTTAAATTTATAAAAAAATTAGAAATAACAATGATTGGGCTAGATTTGAAAGAAAATGTAATTAAACAATGTAATGAAACAGCTCAAAAATATGGTTACAATACTTTGCATTTTGAACTTGGCGATATTAATGGATACAAGCCTACTATGGATGTTGATATGATAATAACATTGCACGCTTGTGATACTGCTACAGATTACGCATTATACAATGCCATTAATTGGAATGTCAAAATGATTTTCTCAGTTCCGTGTTGTCAGCACGAAATAAATAAGCAAATTAAATCAAAAGATTTTCCCATAATAACTAGGTATGGACTAATAAAAGAGAGAATATCATCAGATTTTACGGACATTATTAGGTGCAATTTGTTGCGCGCTATGTCATATAATGTTGAATTAATTGAATTTGTGGGGTTTGAACACACTCCTAAAAATATACTAATTCGTGCAAATCTCACTAAAATACCATTACAAATAAGAAAGCAGTATCTAAAAGAAGTTATTGATTTAAAGAACGCGTTTCAATTTGAGCAAACACTTTACGAATTACTCAAACATAAAATTTTATTATTGCAAAATTAGTGTTAAACATACGTGTTGGATAACAAAATTCTGCTAACAACAAAAACAAATCGCAAATATAAACGATTTGTTTTTTATTTTATTGTATAAATATTTTGAAATGAGATAATTTATTTATTCAAATATTACATAAGTTTATTACAAAAGTGTTGAGTCGTTGAAATAGTCAATGCCCATTGCGCGTTTGACGCGGATTAAAGTGGCTTGCGCGATGTCGACCATTTTATCACTGCCACGCCTGAGTATGTCCAATAGTTGCGCCTTGTCGCTCTCATAAATTGCGCGTTTTTCGCGGATAGGGGTCAAAATGCTTTGCATAATTTCAATCAAAATTCGTTTGATTTTGACGTCCCCAAGCCCGCCACGCTGATAGTGTTCCTTGATTTCATTGATTGACTTGTACTCACTGATTTGCGAAATTTGTTCGTCAGTCGCAAAGGCGTCAAGGTACGTAAACACCATATTGCCCTCAATTTTGCCAGGGTCGCTAACGTGAATATGGTCAGGGTCAGTGTACATTGACATAATTTTCTGCACAACGGCATCGCTATCGTCCTTTAGATTGATAGTATTGCCAAGCGACTTGCTCATTTTGCCGTTGCCATCCACGCCAGGTAAGCGGTGGCACTTTGTCGCCGAATCAAGCACCGCCTTTGGCATAACAAGCGTTTCTCCATAAATTCGGTTGAAAGTCGCAACAATCTCGCGCCCTTGCTCAATAACGGGCAACTGGTCCTCGCCGACAGGGACAATGTCCGCATCAAACGCCGTAATATCCGCCGTTTGGCTAATAGGGTAGGTCAAGAACCCCGTTGGAACATTCGCCCCATACCCCTTTTGTTTCATCTCCGCCTTGACAGTAGGGTTGCGTTGCAAGCGCGCAAGCGTAACAAGGTTCATATAATAAAATGTCAATTCAGTCAAAGGGTAAATGTGCGACTGCACGCCAATCGTCGTAATATTCGGGTCAATTCCAACCGCCAAATAATCGGCGCAAACCTCAAGCAAACTCGTGCGTATCTTTTGCGGATTATCCGCATTGTCTGTCAATGCCTGCGCGTCCGCAATCAAAACAAACGGCTCGTATTTACCGCTGTTTTGCATCTCCACGCGTTGCCTAAGTGCGCCAATATAATGCCCAATATGTAAGCAACCCGTAGGGCGTTCGCCTGTCAAAAATCTAATCTTTTTCTCCATAATTTCTCCATTTCGCTAAATTATACCACACAGTTTGTCTAAAGTCAAACGTTTGTATCTAGCGCACCCGCCCGCCCCCATTCTCGCACATCACATAACAGCGTTTTCGCGTCAAAACTCATACCTAAGTAAATTTTTGCACCTTTTATCAAAATATCCTTGCAAAAACTAATAAAATCTAGTATAATGTATTCAAATCTAAATAAAGCAAAAATATGAGGATTAAATGTATATTAGCAAACTAAACAAACAGCAAATCATCGAAATGCTCAAAAAAATGATGTTGCAAGAAGCAAGATTGACAAATTATTACCAAAGCAATCTCGCCCAAATTTCCGACGGCACACTATTTGACTACCAAGTGATAAAAAATAAGCAAGATGAGTACATCGTGTGCAAAATTCCCAACGGCGACCTATTCATCTTTGACGACTGTAATTACATCAAGTTTGAAATGCCGTCATTGCACCCAATCGCGCTTCAAAGAAATACAAACGTCTACAACAACTTTATGCGCACAAGTTTTGCCGACTTTCACAAATTCGAAAAGGAATATAACGAAAATACCGAAAATATCGTCAATTTCGTCAATTTTTGCGATGAGCAATTGCAAAAATACAAACAACACTTGCACACTTGCACAACTGCCCACACTCTCAGCACGCCCGCGCCCAACAATCCGCGCCACGCAGTGCAGAGCAAGGGAAGTGCAGTCGAGTACTAATTTCTAGCGCACATATTTCGCGCCAGTGAAAGTTTAAAACAAATGTCTAGCGCACACATCCGCGCTATTTACAACAAAAAATATAAAAGTGAGAAAAAATAATGGAATTTAATTTAAGACAAATGATTGCCGAAGTAGAGGAGAACGCCACACTCCAATGCGGTTCAGAAACCTTTACTAACAACATAATATCGCTCCTAAATGCCTTTGACGACGAAATCGTCGAATGTGAAAATGAACTCTACACCTATGAAGATGACACCGACGAATACAATGACGACGACGAATATAATGATGACGACGGTTTTAGCGACATCAACGTCATCGCCAACAAAATAATGCAAAGCGACAACGACGAAGCCAAAGCGCTCGTTTCGAATATGCTTTGGACAAAAACCATTATGTGCGACGTCATCTATTGCGCAAAACTCGTCCTTGACGAAGGAGCGAAAACATTGGGCAGTTTCGGCGCAAATGACGACGATTGTAGACAAAAATTTATCAACGTCGCAGAACTCATTCGCTCCGCCAAAATCGCACCACTCGCGCACTACCAAATTTTGATGATACTCGCAGGCAAATCAAGCATAATGGAAATAATCAAAGGTTGCGACAGAATGCACGACTTTGACGCGTGGTATGGCGACGCAACGAAAATACTTGACACTAAACTAAACAAAATTTGCAACGCCGATTATTCTCCCGCCCTTAACGAAGCAAAAATAGTCGCCGACGAAAGAATTCTCGAGCACTGCAAAGCAAACCTATACAAAAATATGAAAAGTAATTCAAATGAAAATGATGATATATGCAGATAAATGGAATTAAATAGATAAAAGGACAATTCAACAGACTTAACAGTAATCAAAGTTGGCTCAATGGCACTCGTCAACGACAAAGGCGACGGCGTCGACGTCATAATCTCAAGTTTTCATTTCCACATCAACGACATTCTCGCTAACCGCGTCCCCAATACCCGCATTTTTGTGCGCTAATGTAAATTTTTTTAAAACGACTGCCATTTTGACAGCCGTTTTTTTTTATCAATCTTGCCACATTCTAATTTTTTTGGTATAAATTCTATCGGAGGTTAAAATCAATGAAACTACACCAAATAGTATACCATTTTTTAGAAAATTTGAAATATCGCGTCAAAAAAAGAACATACCTACACTATCAATCTTTGTACAATATCTATATCTCTAAACACTTTGACATAGACCTAAAAACATTGACAAACAATCATCTAAATGTCATCTTGTCGCAATTACTAAAAAAGTATTCCAACTCTCTCATCAAAGCGCTCAAAAGTCTGCTCAACCGCGCGCTAACATTCGCATACGAAAGCAAAATGATAAAAAAGACATTCGCCATCACCCTAAAAATTTTGCATAAATCAGAAAAGAAAGTCGAATGTCTAACAAAAGACGAACAACTAAAATTAGAAAAACACATCTTAAATAACAAAAAATACTATTCATACGGCGTACTATTTAGTATCTACACAGGTTTGCGACTCGGCGAACTCCTAGCGCTCAAATGGAGCGACATTGACTTCAAAACCAAAATTTTGAAAGTAACAAAATCGACAAGCAAATGCCTCGAAAATCACAAACTCATAGAAATAACCGACTCTCCCAAAACACACTCATCAATAAGAGAAATCCCCCTAACAACCGAATTGACCAAAATGCTAAAGGAATTGAAAGCGCAAAATAACAGTGAATACATCGTCAGCAATCGCAAAGGGGGCAAAATGGACTATAGAACCTACCAAATCTCCTTTACAAAATTGCTAAAAAGATTGAATATAAAGCACTATGGCTTCCATTCACTCCGCCACACCTTTGCAACAAGACTGCTAGAAAACAACGTCGACATCAAAACAATCAGCGAACTATTAGGGCATTCATCGCCTACAATTACACTCAATAGATACGTCCACACCAACATCGAAAATAAGCGGAAAGCAATGTCAAGATTGACAAAACCTCACCTATTCGACAACAACGCCGACCAAATGTAAAATAGCAATATTTAGCGAAAAAATACTCGTTTATCTGTGTAATAAACGAATATTTTAATGTGATACTTGCAACAAAAAACACAT
>CAZAYL010000002.1:0-62680 GCA_964489405.1 uncultured Lachnospiraceae bacterium
GATGAAGCGTAGGAATCTCGCGAACCGCGTGCCCCGCGTGCGGTATCGCGTCCCAAGCCCGCCACGCGCCAGCACGATGATAAAATAATTCCTTATTATGCTAGCGCGGTCAATGTGCGTGGTATCGCGCCCACCCAAGCAAAAAAAATCGGCACTTTTGCCGATTTTTGGTGCGCCATGGGCGATTCGAACGCTCGACCTTTAGTTCCGTAGACTAACGCTCTATCCAGCTGAGCTAATGGCGCATTGATTAAATAACACACGAGTGTGCTAGTGTGCTAGGTTGATAAATTATGTATAGTCTATATCTCTAACCCGCCTTTATATTTTATATCATATAAAATTTTTTGTCAAGTACTTTTATTAAATTCAAATGATTAATTCTTGCAAATTCCCATAGCAAATTCCGCACCTAATCTCGCTTTGAAAATTAGGGGATATCACAAATTAACAAATAAGCAACTAAAAAGAACGGCATCGTGCCGTCCATTAAAGCGCATTAATCGTAGAAACAATACTAACAACAACGGGGCTTCCTATGTTATTTTGTTTCGAGAGTGAGATATTGAGTAGGGTCAACCTTTGCGCCATTTTCGAGTACTTCAAAATGTAAATGCGCCCCCTGCTTAGCCTCCGCCTGATTCGAACTTGCCACCTTGCCAATGCTTTGCCCCCTTTTCACCTGATCGCCCTCTTTCACAATAGGTTCAGTGTCAAGCGAAGAATAAACCGTCGCCAACTTGTCGTTGTGCCTTATCGTAATAGTTGTTCCCATAAGATACGACGACTTCACGCTCTCCACAACTCCGTCATAAACCGCCATAACATCAGCGCCGTTTGTAGCGGAAAAATCGATTGCCTTGTGCGCCTCCCACTGGTTCAAAGTCGCATTAAACTGTAACGCGCTCCCCGAATATCCCATAAGCACCGTCGCATTCTCAAGCGGATTGGCAAAAACAATCGGCACATTGGCAGTTTCTTCAATCGGAGTGCCATTTTGATTCAAATTTTTGTCCGCACTCGGCACCGAAAAAGCAACAATAAGCGCAAGCGTAAGAATAAACGCCGTTATCAAAACCCCATACGCCACAATCTTAATATTTGTTTTCCTTTGATTATTTATATTTGACATTTTTTGTCCTCCTTGTATGAGATTGTGGACAATGTTTTATTTTTTTATACAATTTGGGAAAAATTTGCAAACAAATTTAAATTTCACTATTCAAATTGCTAGTTTTTTTGTGCATTTTGTGATAAAATAAAAAAGTGGAGGTAAAAAATGGCAAAAAAATCAAAAATGACAAACTTTATCGTCAAAGGAATTTCTGCAGTTTGTGCATTCCTTGCATCAATGATGCTCATTTGTCCGCTATATTTGAACAAAGTTGGAAGTGCAAACTTGTTTGATTGTTTGGATCACACAGAAGAACTTTTTGATTTGTATGGAACAAGCTACGCTATGATGACTATTGTCTTTGCAATTGTGTTCTTTGTTGGCTTGATTATGGCAGTTATGTTTATACTCAATATGTTCTTGAACAACAAATTGATTGACAAAATTCTTGTGATTGTTGGTGTTGCATTTGCGCTACTTGCAGTTGCAGGTTTGATTTGCACTTTTGTTTTTTGTGGAACAGACATTGCAAAATTAGCAAATTTGGGTGTTGGCGTTGGTGCAATCCTTGCTACAATCTTTGCAGTTGCTAGTTGCGCGATGACATTTGCTGAAAAATCACTATGCAAATAATCAACTTAGTTAATGCTGACAACATCGCGGTATTTCTAAGCAAAAAGCATATTCTATAATATCAATAGAATATGCTTTTTTTATTGTTTTAAGTTGCGAACGATGTATGTCAATTTTATGCATCATCAAATTTATCTGCTATCATTATCTTTTTCTATCACTTTTGCCGATTTATCAAGCGACTTCTCCATTTGCGACAAATAAGCGACGCGCTCAACTAAAGTTGCCACAGTGAGAGGCCCAACCCCTTTTGGCACAGGTGTGATATCGCAAATGTCTTTCAGATTTTCAAAATCGCAGTCGCCACACAATTTGTCATTAACTCTATTAATGCCGACGTCAATAATTGTGCACCCTGCTTTGACCATATCTCTCGTGATAGTGTTTGGCTTCCCGACGGCACAAACGATGATATCAGCATTCGCAGTATAGTCTTTCAAGTTCTTAGTCTTTGAGTGGCAGATAGAAACAGTCGAATTCCTATCCAAAAGCAAATACATCATAGGTTTCCCCACAATATTGCTACGCCCCACAACGACAGCATTCTTGCCATTGCAAAAATCTTCGCCGTAATAATAATCTAACAAGTGCATAATTCCACTAGGTGTACAAGGGGGAAACAGTGCATCCTTTGTAAAGCCGTCGACGTCCTTTGACGCCTTTATTCTGCCCACAACCTTGTCCGTATCAATGCCTTGCGGAAGGGGGAGTTGAACAATTACGCCCGAAACACTATCATCGCGATTAATCTTGTCGATTAATTCTATATAGTCTTCTGTGGTTGAACCTTCATTTGGATAAATCTCACAATGTTCTATTCCACATTCTTCACATTTCTTAATTTTATTCCTTATATAAACTCGGCTTGCAACATCTTCCTTGTTGCCGACAATAACAAGTTTGCCGTGATTATTTTCGCTTTTTGCCTTTTCAATTAGTTGCTGTGCAACAACATCTCCATACAAAATCATTTTTACGCTCCTTTGTGAGTTTTTTAGTTTTTATGTTATAAAACTCTTACAATGTATTATAGCATATTTATCTCACTTTGAATAGTACTTTTTTTCATTTTTTTTGTTTCTCTCGCAAAAAAAAACGAAAGGGGGTAATTTCGTCGCCCTTATTTAACGTACTCGAATTTGATGTAATTAAATTAGTTAATTTTAATCACTTTTGATATTGCCGAATTTAGTTACATTAAAATTCTACTCCCACCCTTTTAAATATTTTAATTCCATTCTTAGAGCACTTTTTGCATCAAAATGCCCAATAGATAACAATTGCTAAATGGTTGTAAAAAAAACACAAATATGCTATAATTAAAAAATGAAAGAATATTTTGAAATATTAGAAAATATCAATGATGAAAAGGACGCACATTTGCGCAATGTTCTTGTACTTGCTTTTGTTGGGGACGGCTTGTGGACAGCATATGTTCGCGCACACTTAGCAAAGAATAGTCTTGAAAATAGTGGGAAATTAAATAAAATCGCAAATTCCTACGTCAAGGCAGAAAGTCAATCAATCATTTTTGACGCGCTATCGAGTGAATTAAAAGAAAACGAACTCAATGTCGCCCGTCGCGCCCGCAATGCAAAATTGCACCACACCGCAAAGAACGCTAGCATTGAGAACTACCGCACCGCCACAAGTTTTGAAAGCGTGCTTGGCTACGTCTTTATGTCGGGAGATTTAGATAGGCTTACAGAATTGATGAACAAAAGCATTGACATTGTCGAAAAAAATATACTAAAGGGAAAAATATGCAAATAGAAGGTAAAAACAGCGTTCTAGAAGCGTTGCGCGTCGGAAAGAAATTCGAAAGTTTACTAATCTTGCAAGGAAGTAAATCGTGCGGAGAAATTGAACAACTGGCAACACAAAAGAACATTAACATCAAGTTTGTCCCAAAGCAAAAACTCGATGACATCTCAAAGACGCACAAACATCAAGGCGTCATCGCCTACATTGAGAGTTTTAAATACGCCCCGCTTGAAAGTTTGTTCAAAGACGATGGCTTTATCGTTTTGCTCGACAGCATAGAAGACCCACACAACCTTGGCAGTATTATCCGCACTTGCGAATGCGCTGGCGTCGATGGCGTAGTTATTCCAAAACATCGCGCGTGTGAAGTCAATGAAACAGTGTTTAAGACAAGCGCGGGCGCGGTTAATCACATAAAAATTGCACAAGTAGGCAGTCTAAATGACGCAATAAAGAAAATGAAAGACAATGGCTACTTTGTTTTCGCGACCGCAATGGACGGCGAACTTGCCAAAAACGCTAATCTAAAAGGCAAAATCGGCATAGTCATCGGCAATGAAGGCAGTGGCGTTCATAGATTGACTAGACAAATTTGCGACGGAACACTAAAGATTGAAATGCGTGGAAAATTAAATTCACTAAATGCGTCTATCGCGTGCGGAATAATCGTCTTTCAAGCATTGGAGCAAAGATAAATATGGATGACAAAGATTTAATCAATGAGTTCAAAGCGGGCAACGACTTTGCACTCGAAGAATTGTTGAAACAAAACAAACCGCTCATCAATCAAATCGCGCGCAAATATTTTTTGATTGGCGCGGAAATTGACGATTTGATTCAAGAAGGAATGATTGGTTTGTATCGCGCAATTGTAACTTTTGATGTTTCAAAGGATATCAATTTCAAAAGCTATGCCAAAGTCTGCATAGAGCGCGCCGTATTCAACGCAATCAAAAGCGCAAATTCAAAAAAGAATTTACCGCTAAATCAGTCAGTCAGTCTATCACTGCAAGACGATAGCGAAAGCGATGATGATGACGACGTTGTCGCTTATATCACGTGGGACGACAGCGACCCCGAATCTATTTTGATAAATCGCGAAAATTATTCAAAACTTTTTGAGAAAGCAACGCAAAACCTTAGCGTTTTTGAGAAAAATGTGTTAAAATTATATTTAGACGGTTTGACATATGCTGAAATTGCGGAAAAATTAAACAAAAGCGCAAAAAGCGTCGACAATGGCTTAACTCGCATTAAGACTAAAATTTCAATATCAAACTTTCAAAATGAATAAAGGAGCAAAATGGCATATTTAGCACTCTATAGAAAATATCGCCCGCAAACTTTCGACAAAGTTGTTGGGCAAGAACATATTACAAAAACACTTATCAATCAAATAAAATCAAACAAAATAAGCCACGCGTATTTGTTTTGTGGTTCACGCGGGACGGGGAAAACAAGCGTCGCAAAAATTTTCGCACGCGCGATTAATTGCGAAACCCCAATAGACGGCTCCCCGTGCGGGAAATGCAAGTCTTGCCAAGAAGTAAATGTTTTGAACAATATGGATATTATGGAAATCGACGCTGCCAGCAACAACCGCGTCGATGAAATTCGCGACCTACGCGAAAAGGTCAAATATCCGCCCGTTACGGGTAAGTACAAAGTGTATATCGTCGACGAAGTGCATATGCTCACAGACTCTGCATTCAATGCACTGCTAAAGACTTTGGAAGAACCCCCTGCACATTGCGTGTTCATTTTGGCGACTACTGAAGTCCAAAAATTGCCCGCGACGATTTTGTCGAGATGTATGCGCTTTGATTTCAAATTGATTGAACAAGGTATGCTTGAACAAATGCTAAAATCCGTCTTTGACGACTCGGGCATCAAATACGACAACGACGCGGTTGCGTATATTGCCAAAGAAGGAAATGGTAGCGCGCGCGACACGCTTTCAATCGCTGATATGTGTGTGTCGTTCAGCAATTCAAATGTTACGTATGACAGCGTTTTGCAAGTGCTGGGCGTCAATGACGACGCGGTTTTGGGCGAACTTGCACAAGCAATCATTGACGGAGATGCTGGCGCGTATCTATCAAAAATTGACGAGCTCGCCAAATTAGGGAAAAGTTTGTCAATGCTCGTGCGCGATATATCAATATATTTCCGCAACCTTATGATTGTCAAAAGTTGTAAAGGTTATAGAAATATGATTGTTTTGCGCGATGACGTCGCTCGACTTATGGAGAAGCAAGCAACTGCACTTGAAATGTCTCAAATCACAGACTGCCTTGCGGAATTTGGCGAAGTGGAACTAAATCTAAAATACAGCGTTCGCCCTCAACTCTTGATTGAAGTCGCGGGACTTAAATGTATGAAAAAAAAACAAATGATGAAGATTTAGCGCTTGAAGACTCTTTAAATACGCAAAATGCTGATTTTGAAAACTTAAAGAATGAAACAATATTGATGGACGCGCAAATGTTCCCCACCCCTGAAAGTGCTAAAGTCGTTGACGAAGTAATTGCAAATACTGAGATTGAACTAAAAGACGACATTTTTGAAAATAAAGGGACAAGCGCGGAACTGCGACTTTGGGGAGACATTTTGCTAAAAGTTAAACAAAGTGGCGACAATATTTTAGGAGCGATTTGCGAAACAATCGACAAAACAAAAATAAACGGCGATAATTTTGAGATATATTTGCACTCAAATAGTTTCGACAATATTGAGTATTATAACAAAATGCAAAAAATTATTAGGGAACTTACTAACTTAAATCTCAAAGTTTGCAATTATGACAACAAAAATATGAAAATAGACAAAGATATTGAGTATCTAAAACAAAAATTTGGCGAAAAATTAAGTATTATATAATAAGGAGATTATAATTATGATGAAAGGTGGATTTGGTGGTATGAATATGCAACAACTAATGAAACAAGCACAAGCGATGCAACAAAAAATGGCAGAAGATAGACAAAAACTCGATGAGAGTGTCGTTACTGCAAAAAGTGGTGGAGATTTGGTAGAAGTTACGATGAATGGTAAATACGAACTTCAGTCAATCAAAATTAACCCCAACGCGGTCGATATGGACGACTTGGAAATGCTCGAAGATTTGATTATGGCGTCAATCAATGACGCAACCGCGCAAATTAAGGAACTTGAAGAACAACTCGCGCCAAAACTTCCAAACGGAATGGGGGCATTTTAATGAATCAAATTGAGAGTTTGGAAAAATTAGTAAATTTTTTCTCGAACTTACCTGGCGTTGGAATGAAAACCGCTCAACGCTATGCCTACTATATCTTGAACAAAGATGCTGACTATGTCCGCGATTTTGCTAGCGCTATCATCGAGGCGAATAAGAGTATCCACTATTGCGCCAATTGTGGCAATTTTACTGACAAAGATATTTGCGACATTTGCGCGACACGACCGAACAAAGTCATTTGCGTCGTCAAAGAACCAAAAGACGTCCTAGCTATCGAAAAAGTCAAAGACTTCAAAGGTCAATACCACATATTGCACGGCACACTAAGTCCGCTTGACAATCGTGGCCCTGATGACATCAAAATCAAGGAACTGCTAGCGCGCGTTCAACAAGGGGGAGTCGAAGAAATAATTATGGCAACAAACCCTGACGTCGAGGGCGAGGCGACTGCAATGTATATTGCAAAATTGCTAAAACCTTTTGGCATCAAAATTACACGCCTTTCGCAAGGTGTTTCGATGGGAAGTGACATTGAATACGCTGACGAAGTTACTTTATCGCGTGCTTTGGAAGATAGAAAAGAAATTTAATTTTAGGAGTTAATATGTTCAACAAAAAAAAGGGAAAACAGAATAATAATAGCCTTTATTCTCACTTAAGTCCGATGGATGCACAGTATTTTTCACAGTTGGACGAAAGTATTGCTCTTGCACAAAAGAAAAACAATAAAAACTTTTATGAGTTTTTGATAGACAAAAAACAATTTGATATGAATTATATCAAAGTCAAAGACGACAATAAAATTGGTAAAATAGACTTGCTTCCCACAAGTCTTTTGTCTATTTTAAATAACCGCGACAATGAAAAATTGTTTGAAAAATATAAAAAAGACACAATGCAAGTTGCAAATATTTTGTTTGACAGCAATATGACAATTCAAGAGATTTGCGCCACGGCGTGTGAGTTTGTTAGATTGTCGACTTCCACTTTTGATAGATACGACAGCGAGAGCGTGCAAAATCCACAAAGCGTACTTTGCGGGCTACTTAGCACAAATGTGTATGGTATGCTCTCATTTTACTTTGGCGTCAGCAATTCTGTCGACCGAACGCAATTAGTTGCGTGGCTCATAAATGCGGGACTTGATATAAAACATAGTTTAAGTTACGCCGAGTGCCTTATCGACGCATACGGAAAACCCGTATGCCACATTGTTGACTTTAGCGGTAAAATGGGCGTTTCGTTTGTTGATTATGTCGGGGTCGCAAATGCCTACACAAAAAAGATTGAGAGTCTTGCAGGACTTTGCGATTTTCTTGATTTTACAAAGGAAATTGAAAATGGCAAAAAGCGCGCGCTGAAACTTTTAACAAAGTCTGTGCCAAGCAAACTTATGGTAAAAAATTCTAACCTTGAAAAAGCTTTGACCACTATGACGCAAATGGCATATCAAAAGATGTCGGACATCACGCCGTGTGATATGAATATGTTGTCTTCTTTCGACGGTAAAATTTGGAAATTCTCTACACTTTGTGAGCTTTTGCTTTTCGCAAACAATGCTGAATATGAAGTCGTCCTTGACCTATTCGACGAGAACCAATATTCCTTGAAATTAAAACTCAATAGCAATAGCAATGAGAAATTTAAAATATTCCCCAATAAGGTTATTGATGAAGAATATAAATTAAATGAACCCAAAATTTACATCCTAAATAAATTAAATAATCAAACTGCTTTATCCCCTGAAGATGATTTCTTTAATGAACAACTTGAAAACATTGGGCGCGATAATAGTGCAAAAGACGAATTTTCATTCGACGATTTCGAAATTTCAAATAATACTCAAAGTAAACAAAGTGAGTTTTCTTTTGACAATTTTGAAAACTTTGAACCAATGCCTGCATCTGACGTTTTAGATAATTTGAATCTACACTTTACGCCAAAAGAAAACGAGAGCTTGTCATTTGAAAATGGACAATTCAAATTTACCGACGACGATATGAATGAATTGTTTGACTTGTCTAATACCACGCAAGTCGACTTTGACAAAGCTGACGCTGAACAAAAAATGCTAGAGCAGTCTATCGGTAAACAACCAACTAAAAAAGAAGAAGCAAAGCACAAAGATTTCTTTGAATTGCTAAATGAAATGACTGAGAAAGTAAAGGAAAATAAAACTAGACGCCTAAAAGAAGAATACGAAAAACTTGAGAAAAATCACGAACTAAAAACTCTAGAAAAAATTCCACCACAACAAAATGTTGATGTGGCAAATGCATTAGAAACTCAATCTCAATACGATTTTGAATTAGATGACAAACCAATTAAAAACGACGAAAATATTCTTATAAATGAAAATAGTATAGAAAATAGTGATAATGCAGAAATTGACAACTTGCTTGCATTTTTTGACAACATACCGGCACAAAATGATAGTTTACCTACACAAAATGAAGCGTCGCCTACGCAAGAAAATACAGCCAAACAAACTGAAAGTCTTGAAAATTATGACAATATTTTTGATTTTAATCAAGATTTTAATAATCAAGAAAATGAATTAAATGAAATTATTGACAATGACATTCAACTCGATGAAATAAACCCTTTGAGTGAAATTAATACCTTAAATAATATAGACACAAATGAAATAAATACCATAGATGAAGCCAATGCACTAGATGATTTAGACACGTCAAATGAAAATGATGAAGCATATAGTATTTATGACGACTTAATGCAGTTCAGTGATTATAATTATAACCCTAATGAATTAAGTGGCGAAAATCTTGACTTAAGCACAACTTCCAAAGAACAACCAACAACAAAAGTCGATACGGACGCGCAGTCAGTTCACGCAGAATTGCCGAAACGTGCAAAAGCCCCCGCAAAAGCGCAAGCAAATTTTGCACCGTCAATCCCGCGTCGAAAGCCCGCGCCCAAAATACCTAAAAGAAAGAAATGAAAAAAGAACATAATATTTTTAATGGCGCAGACGTTGTCGAAATGATGAATAAAGTTAATAATGACATTTGTCAAGATACCGCCGAGAACGACCCTAAAGAATTTGAAAAAATTGAAAAATTATTGTATGAATCTTTTGGACTAAACAAAAATAAACACAAAAATAAATTAGGAGAAAGTTCACATTCGGCAGTTCTTGCAAATATGATGAACGCTGAAATTTCAAAAAAAATAGTCTTATCAGCAAGCGCGCAAAATTCGCTTGCGAAACAAATCGTCGACGCCTACAAACAAAACAAAAAAATTGAAAAATATTTAGACAACACAGATATTTTCCAATTTGCTAGCGACTATGAGTGCGAATTAAATGTAATTGTCGAGTCTTTATTTGTCGGCGATGAGAAGTTCAAACAAATTGTCAGTAGATGTTTGAATTATGCACAATTTTCTAACATTTATGCCTTTGACAAAGAATTTGAAAAGATGAAGAAAATCAAGAAACGCCACACTGATTTTGAACGCGCTGTTTTTAAATCTAACTCCCGCTATGCAATTATGGCGGTCGAACCACTTACAGGGTTAGGACAATCTGCATATATCGCGCTATTCGGGGGCAGAACCGTTTGCGCAGGTATTGCAACAACTACCGCAAGCATTATGGATTTAGCTTTTCAAAAATGCAATATTGATGCAAAAGCGTTCGTATCAAGTACTGATACACACGCTTTTGTGGGAATAGAAAAGGGTGAAAAAAGTTATATCGTCGACCCAACAAATTATTATGGCTCTTTCAAAGAAATTTTGCGCGATGAAAAAGAACTTGCACAACAAGTCGACCAAAAAGTCAAGACCTTTGATTTGAGAAAATACGACGCTGATGAGCATTTCGCCGTCGTCGACCACTTTGTAAGGAAGTTTGGAATGCAAACCAAAATCAACAAAATTATAAATTTTGATGACACAATTCCAATGAAACTCGCCAAAATTATCTCATTTATGCAAAAAAATTTGTCAAATATGTCAAAATTAATTTATCCCAAAGCAGTCATATTCGACGGCTACGAAATAAATGTTCAATTTTGCTTTGAAATGTGCTTACTTTGTGCACATATTCCATACAAAACTGGTTGCGCCAACGACGAATTTGTGATAAAAAATCCAAAAGAAAAGTACATAATTGACACATCTCGCATTTTTGACGCAAAAAACAATGTCAACGAATCAAAAAAATTTTTGTTCATAAAACCTCAATCGGAGATAAATCGTGATTTATAGAAAAATAGAAAACAACAAAGTGCAATCTATTAAACAGTGCTTGCAGTATTATTGCGGAGATATTTCAAAAATGCAAATCAGTCGTGCAATTTTGGACAAAGATGTCAAAGTCAACGGCAAGCGAATCAAAACAAATATTGCCGTCTATGAAAATGACATTATCGAAGCGTATTTCAATGAAACCAAACAAAATGTTTTTGATATTGTCTACCAAGATGAAAATATTTTAGTCATCAATAAAAAAAAGGGCATTGAAACTGTTAGTTTTGACGAAAACAAACAAACTTTGCAAACCCTTGTGCAAAAAGATTTTGCAAATGCTAGAGCCGTCCATAGAATAGACACTAACACACTTGGGCTTATTGCATTTGCACTCAACGACACCGCAGAAAAAGAATTGCTCGACGCTTTCAAAACTGGCAATGTCGTAAAAAAATACTATGCTGTAGTTAGTAGCCATAACATCAAGGACAATGAAACTTTTGTAGATTACTTTATTAAGCCCAATAATTCAATTGTTAAATTCGGCGCAAGCGAAAAGGACGGCAAACAAGCAAGTTTGTCGTACCAATTAATAAAGCAAGTCGGCGACCTTGCACAAATTGAAGTCGATTTGCACACTGGCAAAACACACCAAATTCGCGCACAACTTGCCTACCACAAAATTTTCATTCTAGGAGACGGAAAGTATGGCGACAAAAATTTAAATCGAAAATACAAGAAAGATGTACAAGCTCTTATTTCAGTCTATCTCCGCTTTGAAAATCTTGTCAACCTAAAATATTTGCAGTCTTTGCCTTTTGATATTCGTAAAATCACAAATTTATTGTAATAATTTTTGGCACAATAATAATTGTCAATAAATATAAATTATAGACAATATTATTTTGGGGTATCTAAACAATTAAATTAATTGTTTAGATACTTTTTATATTGAGATTAGACGTGATTATTCAATGATTGTTATACCAAATTTATACAAAAGCGTGTGGCGATTTAATAATGAAGTGTGTTTAATTGTATCAATCAATGTTTCACACTTAAGCTTACAAAAAAGCGAATATCCCGAATCATCGATTAAATTTTTTACATAAAAAGATGTCTTTTGATATAGATTTTGGAAAGACTCCGCCAACTTTTCTAAAAGTTGTGCATACACCTTGTAAATATAATTCAATTTTTCGTCCATATTCGCAGGGACTTTGGCAAGCGCTTGCGCATATTGCCCTAGCGAAACCCTTTGCTCAAAGTCGTCGCGCATAACATAAAGGGGAGATTGCAATTCATTCTTAAAATATATCTCATACAAAACCGCCAGCATTTGTGAAAACACAAAATTAATTTTTGCAAAATCTTTGAATTGTCGCACATTTTTTATTAGATATGTATGTGTCAAATAATACGAATCGCAAAATGGGACGTCATCAACAAGCCCGTATTGTACAACCAACAATAAGTTGAGTTTTAGCAAAAATTTACGGTCGTCATCATTCTCAAATTTGCCGTTTGTTTCCAAAAGTTCAAAGTATGTGTCAAAAATCATTTTTGTATTTAGCGCGCAACGGGTTTGGAAAAATTTGTCGCAAAGATAAGATTCAAACACCCCCAACAAGTGCGCCATCGTTTGCGAAAAGGCGTCAGCAAAATCAAATTTAGGCATAGAATACACCAAACTTGCGCGCAGTTTGTGTTTGATAAAAATCGGCATTGCATCCATTATTGCGTATGGGCATTGCGTGTATACACTCAAATACGTGTCCGTTATATACACGTACGGAACATCAATTTTGTTGCTAAGCAATTTTGCCAAATTCAGCGCGTGTTCATCGCCGAACGCCACCAAAAGGCGTGTGTTTTCTTTCAATTGTAAGCGCGCCAAATTGACTCCCGCTAAATTATAGCAAAGCTCGGGCGGAATTTCTACAAAAGTAACTTTATAGCATTTGCGCAATTTATCAACTTTATTAAAAAGATTTTGCCCCACAATCGCAATTTCTTGAAATTTATACTTAGTAAATATTTCGCAAAATTGCGTTTCAACGTCGTCGGTTAAAAAAATGTTATTCTTTATAAAATATTCATCTATTTCTTTCATACGTGCATTATAACACAATAATAATAACAAAAAATGCCAATTCTTGTTTGAATTTGGCATTTTTTGTCGTTTTTGTCCACTATTTCAAATATTTTAATTCGTTTGAAATCTCATTCCCTTTATAATAAATTTGTCCAATTGTATCTTTGGTAGTCTCGAACACAATTTGTAGGTTATCCCCGCAATCTACTTTGATTGTAATTTTGTCACTAAATCCAGATGTTACTTTCCTAGTAGTCGTTGTTTCTCCCCCAATGCTAATCGTTATAGTTTCTATTTCCGTTGACGTGATAAAATTTTTACCTTTTAATTCTTCCCCATTCACAAAGGTTGTGAAATCTTCACATACAAATTCCAAATCTTTTTTCTCGCTCATATTCAACACAAGTACCTGTGCATACACATACCCGTCCCCCGTCTCGCCCTTCTCGTCAAATTGCATCATATATTCTTTATTAGAACTGCCACACGCCGAAAATAACACTATAGCACTCATCAAAATTAAGGACATAAACACCGATAAAATTTTTACTTTCTTTGTATTAATCATTTTAACCTCTCTAATTTATTTTTCGATTTTCAATCAATTTATTAATTCAAAATAATTGTTTGCTCTACTACGTCTTGCGCGTCATCACAGTCAACGACTCAATACTATTAGTCTGTGGGAACATATCATAACTCTCCACATACTCAATATTATACATTCCTGACAAATCACGCAAATCTTTTGCAAGACTCGTTGGACTACAACTCATATAAACAATCTTTTTCGGCGCAAGTTTAATTATCTGCTCAACAACCTGCTTACCCGCCCCCTTGCGCGGTGGGTCAAGGAAAACAACAAGGTTTGCCCTTTCATTTTCTGAAAAGTCAAGCGTTTGCAAAACTTTAGCACAATCTCCCGCATACGCGATGATTCTGTCGTCCACGCCATATTTTTGTGCCATTTTCTTTGCCGACTCAACACTACTCTCAACGCATTCGACACTGCATACATAGTTTTTGTTCTGCGCGAACAAAACACTCGTAACGCCAAGCCCCGAATACAAATCAAGCACAACATTTCCCTGCCCAATCTCATCAATAATGTGCTTATACATCATCTCGGCGACTTCAAAATTCGTCTGTGTAAAATTAAGCGGAGAAACTTCTATATCTAAATTGCAAAGTGAAATTGTTTCTCTCTCATCTCCCACAATGCATTTAGCATCTTTGTAATTAAGTAGTGTCGACGTTGCAAATTGTTTTGCACTCCAAAGCGAAACAACGTCAAACTGCTCCTTTAGGTAACCGTAAAATGCCTTATTGCACTCCCCGTTACTCGTCTGCACAAGCACTAAAAGTTTGCCATCATAGTAATTTGCAAACACGCTCTCAAACATAGCATCTGTATCGACAACAAATTTTCTTATCGCACTAATTAATTTTCGGGAATAATCGCCACAAATCAAACACTCGTCAATATCAACAATATTGTGTGTTTTATTTTCAAAGAAACCAACACGAACCTGCCCGTCGCGTTTCTCAACCTTTAGTTGCAAAGCATTCCTATACTTAAGTCTTTTCTCTCCGCAAATTGTTTCCTTGACATCAATGTCGAAATTTGTTACTTTCTTTATTGTCCTTTGTAGACTTAATTTTTTGAATAATTTTTGCGTGTCGTCGTCCATATGCATCAACTTGCACCCCCCACACCTACTAAAGTATGGGCAAGTTGGCGTCACGCGACGAAAGGACGGCTCGATTACTTTAAGTTGATTGCACCAATGCAAATTGTCTTTTTCTTTGACAATCTCGGCAGTAACCGTTTCGCCCTCTAACGCGCCGTCTATAAAATAGACTTCATTATCAATTCTCGCTATGCCTTCCCCCTCGACGGACATATCAATTATTTTAAATTCTTTTGTTTCCATATATTTCTCTCTAATAATGTTTCTATAATTATAGCAAATAATCGAAAAAAATGCACTTATTTTCAATATAGTTTTTTATTTTTTTGCCCAAAACCCCCATTTTCTCTATAATTTTCGCCATTTTGCCCCCTAGTTGCAAACTCAACAAAATTACATTAACGCATAAATTTAGTCGAGTCACACCATTCTCTACTATATGTATTTTGAAAAAAAGTGGCAACTACACCACTTTTTCCCAAAATCAACTTTATGCCTTTTAAGTAGATAAATTTTAGATTTGATTATTTATTTTTATTAGACAAATCTACGTCAATTTCATTAGACTTCCCAAATAAGTTTAGGGTAATTGCCCGCAACGCAACTAAAGTATGTGTTTGCTTTATTTAGTTTGTCTATAATTGCCCCATCAGTTCCACTTTCCGCCTGCAATTTCTCTTTTGTTGTAATTTCCATTTTTACTGTATCAAGTGTTTGAGTAGACATCGTACAAGCGTTCGGAATTCCAACTCCCTCAATATAATATGAGTTGTTGATATACGAATTCACGCTATTTGTATTCCACCCCACAATTGCACCAGTATTTTCAGTGAAAGTTTCGTCATTGTCGTTGTAAATATATGTTGTCCCGACATTATAGCACGTATCAATTATTCCCCCCGCAATCAACCCGACAATACCGCCAACCTTTGTTCCAGATTCAGAAGAATCATCGCCATTAGCACGTGCGTTGACAAGGCCCGTGTTGTAGCAAGCTATCACTTGTGGCATAATGGCACCCGTTTCACTAGCACTTGTGTACTCAATCGTTCCCGCAATGCCACCTGCACGCGCAAACGCGCTACCAAGTTCTCCTTGGCTCGGTGTTGCATTAATAGAAGCCGAGTTCTTACAACTTTCAATTACTCCCGCAACCCCAACACAATAGCCCGCAATTCCGCCAACATATGTGCCTTGAATTTGTTTTTCGCTACCTTCAATTACTCGCGTTTCACAATTTTTGATAACACCCGAGTTATACCCCACAATACCCCCTGCATAAACAAATGTTTTTGTGTTTGTAGCATTAATTCTAATTTGCGAAAGACAATTTGCAATCACGCCCGTATTAGTATTTTCGCCCGCAATTCCGCCAACGTATGTTTGTTCTCCCCCTGCTGAATATGCTGATGTGATACCATTTGTAGTGCTTGTTGCCTTGACATTCTCAATACTCCCGCTATTTTTAGCAGTTACAAGCCCAATTTTGTAATACGAACCGCTGACTGTGAATTTTTCCAAAGTAAAATTCTTAACAACTCCACCAGCGGATATTGATGAAAATAATCCAAATTCGCCAGTTCCCCCGAAAGCACTCGAAGTGTCATCTCCAGTACTAAATGTAATCGTATGATTGTTACCGTCAAAAACACCTTCAAAGCCATAATCGCCAAGTTTCGCAAAACTCAACGTGTCTTTTGTTCCAAGCGGGGCAAAAGATGAACTAATCGTAACATTTTCGTCTAATTTAAATGCTTTATCATATAGATAGTTAAGGTATGTCAATTGCTCTAATGCTGTATAAGTTTTCGCGCTCACGCCCTCGCCGTCAGTGAATCCTTTGATTATATAAGGGTCATCTGTCTCCCCACTTCCTGATGAGAACAAGTTAAACAAATACTCATCAGCAAGTTCCGATGTATCACTTTGAATGCAGTTTTCGCCAACCGCATAGACAAGTAGTTTATACTTGCCAAGTTTGTTAAGTGTGTGGAATGTTTTACTATCGGCAAATTCGATATTGATTGTCCCCATATCAAATTCTTGCCCTTTCTCAGCATAGTAGTAACCGAACATATATTTAACATCCAATTCCTCACTACCCTCGGAAGCGGTCCAACGGAACACGCCATAATCAGCGCTCAAGTCTGTCGGCGCGCCAAGTTTCGCGCCATTAATTTGCGCTATGTCTGAATTTATGCAACTAAAACTCTTTGTGGTCGTATTTCCGTCCATAACTATATCTTTAGTCACAACATCTCCGCTTGCAAAAACTCCAAACACATACTGTCCAACCCACAATTCATCATTGCCAAATCTATAGTAGTTGGTGTCAACATTTATAGAGTTAGGTATTGTTTTATAAGTGTATGAAATTGAATAATTCAGTGCATTATCAACCGCATTCCATTCAAGACGCCCAACGTGTGCCTTTTCTTCAGTAGTCGCACCTTCAAAGTTCGAATTAATGTGCAAGTTCTCAGGAGTTGCCATTTTGTATGCACAAAACTCTTCAGACGAAGCAGAGTTTAAATACCCCCCAGACCCAACTTGTTGCTCAGTCCCCAATAATGTAACTTTGACAAAATAATATCCTGTCTCAATTTCTTTGAATTCAAATGAATTTTCTTCAATATCTTCATCCTTAACTGCAACGCCACTATCGTTCATTATAACTATATGATATTTTTGCGCGCCATTTGATGCCCAATTTAGCACGCCGTTCTCTACATATAATATGGTTTGCTTTAATTTTTCTATCCAAATTTCATCCGACGGGTCGCTCGTCAATTTATCTATGCTGTCCCCGACACAACGCACAGCGACTTCATATCCCATAGCACTGTACGCATCGCCAAGTGAATAGGTGGTATTAGTTTCAACATCTTTAATATACGTATCGTCGTTCAAAATTAATTCATAACTGGTTGCTCTTTCGTTTCGTGTCCACGAAATATCCCCATTTGTAACACCTAAATCTTTAGGCGCATTTAATTTCTCGAGCTTTTGAGTGTATTTATAAACATCTGAGTTGATGTATTTTGTGTCATCACCTAAAACGCTGATAGAAATTTTGTAAGTTCCCATTTCTCCTGTCGGCAAATAATAGTTTTCAGACTTTGGTTGTAAATATGTTTCATAAGAAAGCGTATCCCCGTTAAGTTCATCAGATTTGTAGACGTAAATTTTATATAGTGTTGCGTTGTCAATACCTTTCCAATATAATTGTCCGTCCTTTACCTGAATGTCACCATTCTCAGCAATTGGCGTCTTTAACTTCTCAACACTAAACTCCGCACTCTTATCGCTCGAAAATATTGTCGAGCCATTTCCCATTGCTGTAATCGAAACGCTGTATTCGCCCGCAGTAAAATTTTCCCCTAACTCAAACGTTGTAACATTTTTACTATTGTAGTAATCTGTTGGCTTTGATTCCGATAATAATTTCCCTATTTCAATTTTGTATTCAACTGCTGAATAAATTTTCGAATAATTAATCGTTCCATTTACTACCGATAAGATAGGGACATCGAGTTTTTCAATATTAATTGACTTTGAATATGAACTATAGAGATATTCTTGTGTTGCTGATTTATCTACAGAACGCATATACACTGTATACGTCCCTGCACCTTTACCACTTAGATATTTAGCCACATCATATTCCCCACCGTTTACACCCTTAGTTGAAGTGATTTCAATACTATCTGGCTCCCCAGTTTGTGAAAAAACAATCTCATATCCAGTTGCATTCGCAACATAATCAAAGTATAAAGTATAGTTTTCAATTCTAATATTGCGCGGTTCAGCAAGAATTTTGGCTTCAAAATTTTTTGCACCATTATGCCCGCCAAACTCGCCATTTACGGTATCGGTATTGTTCCCATTTGCTTTGACGCGAACATAATATGATGTGCCCCCACTTAAACCATAGAGTGTGTAACTCGTGTCTGCGATTGACCGCGCACTCCCAACTATAGTGTTATTTTGGTCAACAATCTCAACATCATACGAATTTGCCCCGGCAACACTATTCCATTTAATTATATTTTTTTCAACACTAAATGTAAACACATTTGTAAGTTTTACAACGCTCGTTTCGTTCGAAACCACTTTAGAATCTAGTATATTTGACTTATTCCCACGCGCAATCACGCTAACGGTGTGATCTCCAGCAGTGCCCGCAACCGTATATGTATTCACATTCCCGCATGTACTGCCAAGTGAGTTGCCGTCCAGAATAACTTCATAATACGTAACGCCGTCAACCGCATCCCACGTGATAAGTCCATTTTTAACATTTAACTTTATTACCGATGCAAGCCTTTTTGCAGAGATAGCCCCGCTTAGTCTACTTGTAATGTCATAGGTGTATTCAGCGTTATCAATATCACTTGTTGCACCAATTGCACGCATTGAAATATCATAGTCGCCCGCATTTGCAAACAATGTCGAATCCGTTAAATTTATAAATGCGACATCTGCGCCGTCGACAAACATTGTTTGTTTATTTGTTACCCCACTTGCAACATATTTAATCTCAATGTTGTATCCTGTCGCTCCGCTTTGTGTATTCCAACTCAAATTTCCATTTTCAATCTTGAGTCCCATATTGCTAGAAAGTTTGTGTAGTTTGATAGGTTCACTAAAGTTTGAGCTGATTGTGCTTTGTCCGTCGCCGATTGCTTGCAAACTAACCAAATTCACTTCGTCATCTGATAAAAATCTATCAAAGTCCAAATATTCATCATTAACTGATAAATATGTCATATTCCCAACGCGTAAGTTGTACCCAAGGTAACTTGCGCCACTTGCCATTGAGTAATATAGGTGCCCCCCATCGACTTTAAAGTCTGTTGGGCACGAAAGCTTTTCGAATGTTATAGCCTCAGACTTTTCGCCACTGACAGACAAAGTATCTGTGCTAATTGCTTGAATTTTTATACTATAGTTTCCGCTATCATACGTGCTCGACGAAAAATCGAAACTAGTACCACTAACACGCACCGGCTCGTTTGAATCATTGACATAAACATCATACAAGATTGCTTCGCCAACCCCTTGCCACTGAACTTTTCCGCCACTCAAAGTAACCTTAGACACTTCAATAGTACTAATTTTTCTAAATTCAAAAGATTGACTAAACTCCGAATCAACTATTTCCTTACCATTGCCTACGGCCTTTGTATTTATGATATATTTTTGCGCAGTAAATTTTTGCGTGTCGGTGTCAAAAAGATTTATGTAATTTTGCGTTTGAATAGGGAGTTCGCGTGTATCATTTAAAAGCACAATATAACCAGTGCTTGATGCAACCGTTTTCCACGTAACATCATCGCCATTGATTGAAAAACTTTTAGGTGCCTCAAGTTTTGTTACACTCAAAATATCAGAATAATCGCTATTAACAAATCTTGTTTGTTCATTGACTTTTCCACCCGTTGCAATGACTGAAAGTTTGTAATTTCCAACATCGACGTATTTTGACGCAAAATCAAAGCGCTCATCGATCAGATCTTCTTCGATAGTTGTCTTATCGCCGTACTCTACCTTTAGTGAATACCCTGTCGCGTTGCTAACTTCGTCCCAAGTAACAATGCCGTTATTAATTTCGACATTTTGTGGTTTTGACAATTTATCTACAGCAAACTCCATTGAATATGCTGAATCTAATGTTGTGCGTCCGTCGCCGAGTGCTTGGACATAGATATTGTACCCACCCGCGCGATATGTTTCGCCAAGATTGTACTCCACATATGTTGATGTCGCATTTACTATTTCAGTCCTTTGTGCGCCTGATGCATTGTCGGTTATCCATATTCTATAGTTTTGCGCTCCGACGACACTTTTAAATGTCAAAATTTTATCCTCAACTTGCGACTCAATTGGCGCCTCAAGTTTTGTTATTGTTATGGTGTTGGAAAAATTGGAATTATATGTGTTATTGCTAACATTTCCAAGCGCGCGAACCTTGAATGCATAAAAGCCAACATCAAGTTCATCTTCAATTAAATATGTTAGTTCTGTATAGCGATTTTTGTGCGTTTCGCCATTCATAATAATTTCGAACATATTTGCGTTTGAATTTGGAGTAATTGTTATTTTGGCATTTTCAATTGAGATGTTAGGTGCTGACAATTGTGTAAATGTGAAATCCACCGAATTTTCCGCATCAAGGTATGCTTTATTGTTGCCGAGAGCGCGTATTGAAATCACATTTTGCACGCCAATTTCAAAATCGGTAAAAAACTCCGTAACAAGCGTTTTTGTATAGGGCTCTCCATTTAAGGTAACTGCGTATCCATAATTGTGATTAACTCTGTCCCACACGACTTTTTCGCCATCAAACTTAATGTTTGTAACCGTATTGAGTTTCTCTGGGTTTGTAAATACAATAACTTTGACTACCGCGCTTGCACCCCCTGATGTTGCCGTAACTGAAACCTCTGTTTCGCCACTCGCAACCGCGGTTATATTGCCGTTTTTATCAACAACTGCAACTTTTGTATCTGCACTCACAAATACCAAATCAGCATTACTTGCATTGGACGGCGAAAGCGTCAACGTCAACTGCTCACTCGCTCCAACAACTAATTCTACTTTTGATTGCGTGATGATGATTTTGTTGATTTGTTTTGAATTATCCTCGCCACACGCGCTAAAAAGTATTGCAATTGCAAATATGATTGCCACGAGCAACACATTCCTTATTGCGCTGATTTTCTTTAGTTTTGTCATAACCCCTTTCTCCTTAATTCTGTTTTATATATTTATACACTCACTTGCATTGACACAAAATATTGAATGAGTATATGTTCTTATTTATTATAAGCCCATACCCCTATTTTTTTTGTTAAGTATTTTGCCCAAATAAACGCGTTATTTACCATTTTTGCCGTTTTGAGTATAAAAAAGTTAAATAATGATATATAATAGCATTTTGTTCAAAATTTGCATTGATTTATTATTTGTCATATCTTGCTAAAATATTTAATTTAGACCAATTTTTTATAATACAATTCACTTTGCATTATTTTTCTCATATTGTTCGTTGATATAGAAAAATTTTCCCCCGTTTTATGCTAAAAACTTTTCCATTTTTTTATATTTTTCACGCAAAGATATAACCTAAGATTAGTATACCAAAAATGAGCAAAAAATCAAAGCATTTTGCCATTGCATTTCGCCCAACTTTGCGAATATTTTTACCCCAAAAATAGTATTCAGAAAGTAGAGTTATGTCCCACCATTATCAAATAAAACAACTTTTTTTATAAGCAAGTATAAGCCCCCACTTTAGGTCATTCAGTGTTGTTGAATGTGGTACAATAAATTAGTACACAAATCATAATGACAAAATGACAAAAAATAAAACAATATCTTTAAAAGCAATTACAAGTATATACTCTATGTCATTCAAGTTTATTAAGCAAGTATTAGCACCACTATAATACTAGCACCACTATAATAAAATAAATCCTTATTATTAAAGCAAGTACAAGTACTCTCTTAGGGTCATTCAGTGTCGTTAAAGTAATATTAGTACCACTACAATGAAATAATTCCTTATTATTAAAGCAAGTACAAGCACTAACTTTGTGTCATTCAGGTATATCAAGCAAATACTAGTACCACTACAAATATTAGTACTGCTATAATAAAATAATTCCTTATTATTAAAATAGTACAAGATTATTAAAATAGTACAAGCACTAACTTAGGGTCATTCAGAGCGAAAATCAAACCCGCATTGTAGGGTTTGATGAAGCGTAGGAATCTCGCGAACCGCGTGCCCCGCGTGCGGTATCGCGCCCACAAGCCCGCCTAGCGCTAGCACGATGATAAAATCAATCCTTTTTGTGCGGTATCGCGCCCCACAGCCCGCCACGCGCTAGCCAAAAATCAAAAAAACCTTATAAATAAGATTGTTATTTAAATAATCGCATTCATTTTTCATCAAAATAGCGAAAAATTCTAATTTACAAAAAAAGCTAGCAATTTAATAAAAGTGCTAGCTTAATAAAATAATTATCTAGTAATAGAAAGAATTTTGAATTTTACAATACCCGACGGGGTGCGAACATCCACGACATCTCCTTCGCTCTTTCCTAGCAAGGCGGATCCAACAGGGGATTCGTTGCTGATGAGTTTGTTCTTAGGGTCACTCTCAGAAGAACCAACAATTTTATATTCCAATTCTTCATTAAATTCCACGTCCAAAATTTTAACCATACAACCGATTGAAACTTTTGAAGTATCAATTTCATTTTCTTCAATAATTTTTGAAGTACGCAATTTATGCTCAATTTCAGCGATTTCAGTTTCAATAACTGTTTGTTCGTCTTTAGCTGAATCATATTCAGCGTTTTCGCTCAAATCTCCCATTTCGCGTGCTGCTTGCAATTTTTTAGCAACCTCATTACGTCTATCCGTCTTCAAATAGTTAAGTCTACTTTGTAATGCCTCAAACCCCTCTTTAGTTAAATAACTTTCCATAATAACCTCCAAGTAAAACAAAAAGTGCCATTGGCACTCGTGCAAGCATATCAACTTGCTATTGTTGATATATTATATACAATTTTACCGCTTTTGTCAAGTAATTAAATATAATACACGCCACACTTTCAGCATATTGATTCACAATTTAATTTTCACATCATTAAAATAGAAATTAAATAAGAAATTTTTGCCATATTTATATGCAAGAATAACAAGTTTCATTATATTGCATTATTCTTTTTAAATATTGTTAGAGTGATATATAGCTTGAATTTATATAAAATATAGTTAATTGCTTAATTATATTTTTAGTTAATTATTTAACTTATTTATCCACATTGTATACACAAAAGTTGATAAATAAAAAACTATATTACACTACCAAAATGAAATGCAACTAAAAAAATAATTTAGATAAATTATTAAAATGCATTCGATTACGGCGTAATATGTACATTTTAAATTTATTGATTTTTAATATATAGTTATTTTGTAGTAAAAAATATTATAGAAAAAACAACCAGTAGATTTTCAAAAAAAGCGCACAACTACAAATAAAAACAAATTAAATAACTATATAAGTAAACAATTGTAAATTTATCAACATTTTATTTTTAATCTAGAATAAAAACGGTATTTATTTTCAATTAAAAATCGAATCAATAATACATCAATTAAAAATATTTAAAACTATACTTTACGCAAGTCTATAATTAAATAATAGAAAAATTTTACACAATATACAATAAATAATAAACTTAATACTTTTTGACATCTCACGCAATATAATATTACAATAATATAACTATTTTTACAATACTATGCATTGTTAAAATTATTTGCAAAATTAAACATTTGCGCAAATCTATTTTATGGCAGTGCGATATAAATATTTTTCATCGCCTTATGATATAAAATATATCAACCTTTTTATTATTTATATTTATGACACACATTTTATAGTGTCGCACAATTTTAAATATGTAATAAGTGTGAATATTATACTCCACATATTTTTACGTTACATAGGATATGTTATATAGTATATATTATACGGTTTGTCTTATAAAATATAAAATATATTATATAATATATATATAGTATATATTGCAATATATGCTATATACACCAAAATCAATATAAGAAATCTAATAAAAACAAATTGTTTCACGTGAAACAATTTGCCAATTAAAGTTAAAGATTATTTAAATATTAAAATTAAAGACTATGCCCACTCGCTAATGTTTCACGTGAAACATTAACGGAATTGTTTTTTTAAAGTGAATTACATTTTATTATATATTAAATAAAAATATTAGTGAATTATATTTTAATATTTTTAGATATATAAATCTATATTTTAAATATTGATTAATGATTAAGACGTTTTGCCACTAGAGTTATAAAAATGCAAAAATGTTTCACGTGAAACATTTTTACATAATATAAATAAGCAATATAATAGCCATATCAAAAAATACAATACTAGAAAATAGTTTAAATAAATCAAATGATTATCACAAAGTAAATTATTTGCTTAAACGCGCTAAATTACAATAAATATCGCTTTACTTTGCAAAGAACAAAAAACAAAAAATCTTGGCAAGTATATAAATAAATGTTTCACGTGAAACATTTATTAAAAAATAGCGCTACATTATTATTTGTAGCACTATTAAATATATTTACTTTAATCTATTTTTTAAGTAATCAATTAAATCACAAATTCTATTAAGGTCGTCTTTGTTGAAATAATCAATATATATGCGCCCTTTATGGTCACTTCCAAGAATTGAGACTTTTGTAGCAAACACTCTTTGCATATCACTAACCATTTCTTTGAGCTCTAAAGATTGTTCGCGTTCTAGCTTGCGTTTCTTGATAGGTGGATTTAGGGTATCTTTAACTGCTTTTTCAAGGTCGCGGACTGACATTTTACCTTCACTTGCGCGTAATGCAAGTGAATATTGAATAGTTGGATCGTTTATAGCAACTAATGTGCGCGCGTGTCCTGCGGAAAGTTTATTTTCTTCAACTAATTTTAATGTTTCTTTAGATAATGAGAGTAATCGTAATGTATTTGCAATTGCGGAACGACTCTTTCCAATTCTGTCTGCAATCTCATCTTGCGTCATATTGTATTCAAGCATAACATCTTTAAGTGCGCGCGCTGTTTCGATTGGGTTTAAGTCTTCTCTTTGTAGGTTTTCAATTAGGGCAATTTCTTTAATTTGTCTTTCTGTGTAATTTTTTACAATAGCAGGTATTGTTTTTAAGCCTGCCATTTGACTTGCTCTAAATCGACGTTCGCCCGCAATTATAACATAATTGCTATCAACGTTTTTAGCTAATACAATTGGCTGAATAACCCCGTGGATTTTAATTGAATCACGTAGTTCTTCTAATGCTCCTTGGTCAAAGATTTTGCGAGGTTGATTTGGATTTTGTTGGATTTTATCTAATTCTATCTCCAAAACACCCGCGTCGTTTTGTTTAATATTGTTCTTTGACTCATATTTTTTTATTTGTTCCTCTTGCTTGTTGTCATCTTCATTGTAAACTGAAAATAATGCATCAAGTCCTTTTCCTAACCCTTTTTTAATCATTATACTCTCCTTTTGTTTTTCTTTAAAAATTCATCAGCCATTGCACGATAAGCGAGTGCCCCCGCACATTTGCTATCATATAAATAAACTGGTATTCCGTGACTTGGCGCTTCCGCAAGTCTAATATTACGCGGAATGGTTGTATCAAAAACTTTTTTCCCAAAATATTGTCTAATTTGTTCCGAAACTTGTTGTACAAGGTTTGAACGATTGTCTTTCATTGTCATAACAACTCCTTCAATTTCAAGTTCGGGGTTTAAATGTTTTTTGACAAGTTTAACAGTATTCATCAATTGGCTTAAACCCTCCAAAGCGTAAAATTCGCATTGGATAGGTATCAAAACCGTATCAGACGCGGAAAGTGCATTTATTGTCAACAAGCCAAGTGATGGTGGACAATCAATCATAATAAAATCGTATTCATCTTTTATTTCCGACAAACTTTCTTTTAGAACTTTCTCTCGATTATTAACTGCTACTAATTCTATTTCAGCTCCCGCCAAATCGACTGTCGCTGGTAAAATTGAAAGGTTTTTAACCATCGTTTCAGTAATAGCTTCTCTAATGGGGCATTCACCATCTAAAACGCTATATATAGTCTTTAAATTCGACCCTTTTTCAACGCCAAGGCCACTCGACGCATTGCCCTGTGGGTCCATATCAATAAGCAAAGTCTTTTTACCTAATGTAGCAATGAACGCAGATAAATTGACGCAAGTCGTTGTTTTGCCAACCCCCCCCTTTTGATTTACAAATGAAATAATCTTTCCCATACTCATCTCCTTAAGTTATTTTTATATATTATAACACCTTTTTCAAAAAAAAACACTACTTTAAAGCAAAAAAAAAATATTTGAATTATTTTTTTTTGCTATTAAATATATAAATTAGTGAATCTATATATAAATTGTGCATTCTTTAATTTATATAATCCAATCAATAAACAAAAACAATAATTTTGCTTAAATATTTAGTTAAGTATTAAACTATTATTGCAAATATATAATTTTATAGGTTAAAAACCTTAAAAAAGTGGGGGTATTTTTAAATTTTATGTATTTATTGATAACTTATTCAACCTATATAGATTTTTTTGAAATTTACCCCCACTTTTAAAGGGGTATTTTTAACAAAAATCACTTTCCTTGTTTACTTAATAAAAAAAACGGCTCACGCCGTCGACACAAAATAAATTATTTTTTATTTTTCTTTAAATATATAAGCAACACAGAAATATCCGCTGGGTTGACTCCTGAAATTCTGCTTGCTTGCCCAAGTGTAAGGGGTTTTATTTTACTTAACTTTTGTCTTGCTTCTATCCTAAGTCCGTCAATATTCATATAATCTAAGTCTGGGTCAAGCTTTTGGCTTTCAGCTCGATTTTGTTGTTCGATTTGAATTTCTTGTCTTTTTAAATATCCCTCATATTTTATTTCAGTATTAACTTCATCAAGAACTGATTTATTGAATTCATCAAATAAGTGAAAATATTTATTAAATGAATAAATATCTACATTGGCACGCTTTAATAAATTCTCAATTGTTACCCCTGATTGTAGCGGTGTTTCTCCAACATTAATTAAATAATTGTTTATATTTTCGTCGGGTTTTAGTATGTTTTTTGTGATTTTTTTCACTTTTTCTATGTTTTTTACCTTATTTTGATAAATTTCATACTGTTTTTGACTAACTAACCCAACGCGATGTCCGTATTCTGTAAGTCGCAAATCACAATTATCTTGCCTTAATTGTAAGCGAAATTCCGCACGCGATGTCATCATACGATAAGGTTCATTTGTTCCCTTTGTTACAAGGTCATCAATCAAAACGCCAATATAACTTTCTGAACGTTTGAGTATTAGTGGTTCTTTATTTCGCATTTTTAAACTTGCATTTATTCCTGCAATCAAACCTTGAGCGCCCGCCTCTTCATAGCCCGAAGTTCCATTTATTTGCCCTGCAAAAAACAATCCGTCATAGTCTTTACTTTCGAGAGTTGGTAAAAGTTTCGTGCTATCAATGCAGTCATATTCAATCGCGTATCCGTCGCGCATAATAAATGTTTTCTCAAGTCCTGCCATTGATTGTACAGTTTTTCTTTGGACGTCAACAGGAAGTGAAGTTCCAAATCCTTGCAAATACCATTCATTAGTTGATGCGCTCTCTGGTTCCAAAAATAATTGATGTCTTTCTTTGTCGGCAAAACGCATAACTTTATCTTCAATTGATGGACAATATCTTGCGCCTACACCGTGAATTGAACCATTGTACAAAGGTGCGCGATGTATGTTTTCCTTTATTATATTGTGTGAATTTTCATTTGTATAAACGAGATAACAAGGCGAAACGTTGTCTTTCTTATTTCCCGTCAAAACTGAAAAATTTTGGATATCTTCATCGCCAACTTGTTTTTCAAGTTGTGTAAAATCAATTGTTCGAGCATCCAAACGTGGTGGTGTACCTGTTTTAAACCTTCTAAGCTCAAAACCTAATTTTGTAAGAGAATCTGACAAAAAACTTGCTTGCTTAAACCCACTCGGCCCAATATTTTCAATATATTCTCCAATAATGATTTTTGATTTTAAATAAACACCTGTACAAACAACAATTGTTCTACACGTAAATTTTTCATTTGTAGCAGTAATCACTCCACAAACTTTCCCATTTTCGACTAAAATTTCTTTTACTTCGCCTTGTTTTAGATAAAGGTTTGGTTGATTTTCCATAACAGACTTTGTAACTTTATGGTATTCCACCTTATCAACTTGTGCGCGCAAACTATGCACAGCAGGACCTTTACCAAGATTTAACATTTTAATTTGTAAAAGTGTTTCATCGGCCGTTCTTCCCATTTGCCCGCCTAAAGCATCTATTTCGCAAACCAAATGACCCTTTGCTGAGCCCCCTATAGATGGATTACACGCCAAAAAACCAACCGCTTCAAGGTTGATTGTTAGGACTAAAGTTTTGTGGCCTAGTCTAGCAAGCGCAAGCCCTGCCTCACTTCCTGCGTGCCCAGCACCAATGACTATTGCGTCATAATTTTCGTAATCTATATTATCCATTTATCCCTCCAATTTTACTAAAATAGTAAAATTTTACATATTTTTAGTGCAAAACACACTTTTTTATAATAAATTTGTAGTAATTTAATAATTATTTTCCAAGACAAAATTTTGAAAAAATTGTATCAATAATATCTTCAATATCTCCATAGCCAACTATTTTTGACAATTCAGAATATGCGTCCATAATATCACACGCAACACAGTCAAGGGTTACATAATCTATATTTTCAAGCGCCCGTAAAATATTTTGTTGCGCCAAATTTAGCAATTCATAATGGCGCTGATTTAAAATAATATTTGTGTCAAGATTGATATCTTTTGATATTGTTATTTTAAATATTTTTTCCTTAAGTTTTAGTATATCATCACTATTTTTTGCTGAAATTATAATAAATTGTTCATTTTTAAGTATTTTTTTAATATTTTCAGCAAAATTTACTTGTCTTTGTAAATCTGCTTTATTAAAAATTAATAATCTTTTTTTATTGTTTATTTCATTTAAGATTGTATTTAAATTTACCAAATTAGTACTATCGAATACACCTAAAACTAAATCTGAAATTGCGATATTTTGTTTCGTTCTTTCGATGCCGATTTTTTCAATTGCATTCTCACTTTCGCGGATACCTGCTGTATCCACAATATTAAATCGCATATCCTTATATATATATGAATCTTTTATTGCGTCGGTTGTTGTTCCTGCGATGTCGGTAACAATTGCAACATCTCCATTCATTAAACCGTTCATAATTGATGATTTGCCCACATTTGGCTGTCCGACAAGACAAACATTTACTCCATTTTTGATAAGGCGTCCATAATTATATGAATCAATTAATTTTTTAATTTCGATATTTAAATTTTCTAATAAACCTTTAATTTTCTCTGCTGTTTTTAATTCGTCATCGTGTTCTGGATAGTCTAGTGTAACATTAATTTGAGCTAAGCAATCTTTTAGATTGTTAATAAAATTATTAATTTGCATAGAAAAAACCCCATTTATTAAGTTCTTACTTGCAACTAGTTCCGCGTTTGATTGCGCGTTGATATAATCCATTAAACTCTCCGCTTCATTTAGTGAGAGTTTGCCGTTCATAAAAGCGCGTTTAGTAAATTCTCCACGCTCTGCCATTGTCGCTCCAAGTTGTAGGCATTTTTTGACAATTTCGTTGACAATCATAATACCGCCGTGAACCTGAAATTCTACGACGTCTTCGCCAGTATAGGAATGTGGCGCTTTGAAATAAACAACAAAGCCGTGCTCATCTAATTTTTCTGTTTTTATTTTACCTAAGTACATATAGCGTGGTTGTTCGATGTTCTTATTAAACATTTGTTGCGCAATACTAAGACTTTTGTCGCCACTTAGTCTAACAATTCCTACTCCTGCACTTCCTAAAGGTGTTGCTATTGCAACTATTGTTTTTTCGTTATTTTCCATACCGTATTATATCACTTTTATTTTTAAAAAACAAGTGTGCTATAGTGTGATGGCACACAGCCACAAATGATATTTATTACTGTTGATTTACTTCCATAGACGGCAAATTGATGAGTTTTCTATAAAAAATATTTCTCGATGTGATGGCACACAGCACACATTTTAATGATTTATATATTTTTAAAGTTTGGTTGATAATTTTAACTAATGTAAAAGGAACATCACATTTATTTTGCTTTGTTCCATTTTTTTATTTTGCTAGTTTCAAAAGTGCTAAATTATATTTCTTCTATTCCTATATCTTTCAAGTATTGATATGTTTCATCATAATATTCTAGGAGTCTAGCGCCATCTTCCCAATAGCCACTCGCGTTTTTGTTGGAATTACCTGCAGGCACACATATTATCATACCCATTCTTGCGTGGGTTAAAAGAACTCTATAAGTGTTTAACATATATTTTATAAATTGCCGACAACTTTTCTGTGTGTACTATTATTCATATCTTTTCCTTTATCCTAATATTTAATTTTAAAATAATCTAGCCAAGTTTTATATTTATCTTGACAAGATAAACATGTATCAGTTAAATATCCTTTTTCATTATTCCATTCTTTAAGTCCACGATAGTAAAATAATTTATGGTCTTCATCAATAATAAATGGAACAATACTATTTGCTAAACACTCCTTAAACATAATTAGTCTACCAACTCGACCATTCCCATCTTGAAATGGGTGAATTGATTCAAAATCTTTATGAAATTGTAATATTTGTTCAAAAGTTTTTTTCTCTATATTATTGTAGGACGACAAAAGTTTTTTCATCTCTATTTTTACATTTTCAGGTAAGCAAGTTTCCTCACCGCCAACTTCATTTGGAAGTTTTTTATAATCTCCAACATTAAACCATTGTTTTCTACTATCACTTGTTCCATTTTTAAGCATAAAATGAAGTTCTTTTATCATTGACTCGGATAGTGGTTTCATTGCATTATCTATAATATAGTCAACACATTTGAAGTGATTTGCAGTTTCAACAACATCATCAACATTGATTGTTCCTTTCTCAACACCAATTGTGTTGGTTTCAAAAATATATCTTGTTTGGTCGTGAGTTAATGTGCTACCTTCAATATGATTTGAGTTATATGTCAATTCAATTTGCGTTTTATGATAAATTCCACCTTTAAGTTTTATATATTTTTGTTCTTTCAAAATATTTAATAATAGATTATCACTAAATGGTTTTGTTGATTCTCTTTCTGGTTTTACTGCATCAGTAGGTACATTCCAAGTTTTACCTGTCAAAAATGCACCAGGTATTCTGCCATGAGCACAATAATTTCTAACCATTCTATCCGAAATATTCCATTTTTTAGCGATTTCCTTAACTGATAAAAACAACATAAATTACCTCAACTTTATTTTTTTATTATTATATACTTTTACCGGAAATATGTCAATTAATTTGAGAAATATTATTTCCGATAATGGTAAGTTTTATACTTTATGCAAAAAGAAACACAAGTCATAAAATTTAAGACTTGTGTTTCTTAATTGAACATTATATTATTTTGCTAGTTTCAAAATAGTTAACCCTTATTATATAAATATTTATAATATTTAAAAAAATACCCCTTTGGGGGTACTAAATAAATTTTATTTATTTAGAAATACTATCATCTTTATCTTTTTCAATTATTTTACATTGATGATATTTTTTACTTTGTAGACTTTGTTGCTCAAAACATTTTTTAACTTTATTAATATTTGTTTTAACTTCAACTTCTTCTGGGTAAATTCCAAACTCTTCCAAAAAATCAAATCTTTTTCGAATACCAATTTCTTGTAATTTTGAAGATATTGAAAAATTTTTATCATTTGATTTAAATATATAATTTAAAATTTCGTCAAGTGCTTCATTGCAATATTTTAACTCATCACTTGTAATAAAATTAAGATATGCTGACTCATCTTTATATTGCTTCATATCTTTTTTATCATATATGTTTTGATTCTCGCCAATATCATAAAAAGTGTTTTTAAAATTTGCAAATACACGTTGATTTTCAAGATAAACTATACTGCTAAAAAGTTTATATTTTCTTTTAAAAAGTTCTCGTTGAACAATTCTCTCTTTTTCACTCTTTAAAATTGCATCCATTTTGCCACCTACTTATATTTTGTTATACATAGTATATAATAAATAATGATAATTGTCAATATTAAAAATTAAAATTATTAATAATAGATTATTTCTTAAATTTACAATGTAAATTTAATGTTATAATGAATTTTCACTTATAATATTAAATTTTTTATTGATTTTTTTCTAAAAAACAATAAAAAATTTAAAAAAATAACAAAAATTGACGTTTTTTTGCCAAAATTTGTTATTTTTGTGTTTTTCTTAAATTTTTTTAAAACTTGCAATTATATAAATTTAGATTTTTATATTTAGAAATATTACTAATTTTAGGTTTTAATTATATTATTCTAGCATTGCTTTAAGGTCATTAACTGCAACACTCACACTTGTCTTGTTTTTAACCATTTCTTCGATTTTATCGCGCGAGTGAATGATGGTGGTATGGTCACGCCCACCAAATATCTCTCCAATTGTTGTCAATGGTAAATCCATCATTTCCGTGATAAGATAAACGCAAATTTGACGCGCTGTAACAATTTCTTTTGTCTTTTTTTTGCCAATTAAGTCATCTTTTGTAACATTGAAATAGTCGCAAACAACATTTATTATGCGGTCGGTACTTAATGACTCTTTGTTTGTTTCGAGATAATTTTTGAGTGCTTCTTGCGCATCTAAAACGGTTGCAAGCGTTTTGCCAAGTAATGAACTAAAGAAAATTACCTTTGAAAGGAAACCTTCCATTTCACGAATATTTGTATCAACACGTTCAGCGATAAATTTGATTGCATCTTTCTCTATATTGTAATTTTCGATTGTTGCCTTTTTTTCTAGAATTGCAATTCTTGTTTCAAGATCTGGTTTTTGAATGTCTTGAATCAAACCACTTACAAAGCGTGATTTCAATCTATCCTCAAGTGCCGATATTTCACGTGGTGGACGATCAGAACTAATGATGATTTGTTTATTTTTTTGATAAAGGTCATTAAATGTATGGAAAAATTCTTCTTGTAAAGCGCGTTTTTCGGAAATAAATTGAATATCGTCAACCATCAAAACATCGACATTGCGATATTTCTCTCTAAAATTTGTGATGATTGTGTCGTTAGTTGAATTAAATTTGAGCGCATAAACATAGTCATTGATAAAATTTTCACACGTAACATACACGATTTTTTTGTCTTTTGAATTGTTTTTTATGTAATTACCTATTGCGTGTAGCAAGTGTGTTTTACCAAGTCCAACGCCCCCGTATATAAATAGTGGATTAAAACGCGTTGCTGGATTTTCCGCTACAGCCCTACATGCTGTGTACACGAATTGATTACTTTTCCCCACAACAAAATTGTCAAATGTGTACTTGGGGTTGAAATTATCTAAAGTATTTTGTGAAGATGTTTGCTGAATATCCTCTTCAAATGGCTTGTTATATTTTAGATACTCTTCCTTTTCTTCTGGCGTAAATATTTCAAAACTAATAACATTGTCAAACTCTGCAGTAATAGCGTTCAAAAGTTCATCTTTGAAATTTTTAAGAATTTGATTTTTAGTAACAACACTTGGCGATGCTAAAATTATAGCATTGTCTTTCAAATCAATGACTTCAAGTGGCTTTAACCATAAATCAAAACTTACGGCAGAAATGTTTGTCGCCATTCTTGTTAGGACATTTTCCCAACCTTTCAAAATCTTATTATTCATAGTTTTAGTATACCATTTTTCTATCAATAAGTCAAGTATGAAAACGCTTAGAATTTATAAAATAAATTCTAAAAGTCAAATTGAAAAATAAGTTAAAAATTTAAATTATAGTCATTTAAAAAAATAAGTCAACTAAATTTGTCCACTTTTTAAAAATTTAACAAAAAAATGTTTTTTTCTACAAATTTCGTAAAGTTCTTAATTTTTTTTATTAAAAATGCCCCTAAAAAAATAATTATCCACACATAAAAAATCTAAAATGTTGAATGATTGTGAATAAAAATTGAAGATATACACAAAGATTTACACAAATTTTTAATCTACATTTTGTGTTGTTTGATAAATTTTAAGCATTTTTTATACTATATATTGTGTTCCCAAAAAAAATATCCACATTTGCACAGACAATAATAATACAAGATAATATTTAAAAAATAAATTTTTCATTCCTGATGGGGACGACTTTGATATGAAAAATTTATAAAATCGCAAATAGGAAAAAATTTATTTTTTTCATAAAATAGTACCTTTGTCGACATATATACATAAGTAAAAAATACACATTATTTGCGTAAAAAAAAAGTAGGTAAATAAATTACATCTATAACACGTACCCGTGAATGAATTATAGTATATAATTATAATATATGTGTGTTTATATACATATACATATTACTTTATGTGTATATTATCATAATATTAAGTAATTAAATATAATATATAAAAATATATACGAGTAAAAAAAATATATTAAGTTAATAAAAAATTTTTTGTAATATGTGCAATAAATGTGGAAAAATTAAAAATAAAAAAAATTAAAAGTGTGTTCAAAACGCTTTACAGAAAAATTAAATTGTGGTAAAATGTTGTAAATTTAGGAGATAGTATGGAAATGCAAATGAAAGTTATCTGCGACGGATTAGACCTTGCAGATGCAGTTTTGAAAGTTATCAAAGCAACAGCAACGCGAACAACCAACCCTATTTTAGAAGGGATAAAATTAGTTGCTGAAAATGATTATTTGAAGTTAAGTGCGACAGACCTTGAACTTATGATTGAAACAAAAATTAAGGCCGATGTGAAGCTTGAAGGGTCAGTCGTTGTACCTGGGAAGTTCTTTAGTGAGTATGTAAGAAAATTGACAAATGAGCAAATTACCCTTGAAGTTAGTGGGAAAGACCAACTGAAACTTGCATATACAGATAGCGTCGGTTATATGCAATGCTTGAATGCTGAAGAATTTCCAAATATTCAAAAAATTTCCAATGAACAATATTTTGAGATTAAAAAAGATGATTTTGTAGACGCTATCAATAAGACCATTTTTGCAGTGTCATTAGATGATGCAAGACCACTATTCAAAGGATGTTTCTTTGAAGTGGGCGAAAAGAAAGTGAATTTTGTTGCCCTTGATGGCTATCGTATGAGTGTCGCTAAAAAGCATATTTTATATACAACTAACGAAGCAAAATTCGTAGTTCCAGCAAAGAGTTTAGCAGAAATAATTAAAGTTATTGATGACAAAGATGAAAGTATTAAAATATTTTTCCAAAAGCAATATGTAATGATTGAACAAGAGGGCGCTATTATAATATCACGTTTGCTTGATGGTGAATTTATAAATTATAACAACCTAATCACATCTGGCGAGTTTACAACAATTACGACCGTCAACAAGAAACAACTCGAAGAGGCTCTTGATCGTACAAGTTTGCTTGCACGTGTCGAAAGAAATAATATTGCAAAATTTGAGATTAAAGACAAGACTTTAGCGATATCTTCAAATAGTGAAATCGGAAATATTCACGAAAATGTTACAATTTCACTAAATGGCGCAGATTTAACAACAGCATTCAACTCACGCTACTTTATCGAATGCTTAAAGGTTGTCAATGACGAATTTATCACATTAAATTTCACAACACCTATTGCACCTTGCATTATAAAACCATTTGAGGGAGATGATTACCTTTTCCTTATATTGCCAGTTCGTATTGTGGCATAATGATTTGATGGAAATTTTAAAATTATAATTATAAAAACACTTATCCACATAAATTAAAAAATTGTGGATAAGTGTTTTTTAGTTATATTATACACTATATTTTTACATAACTAATTTTTAAATATTTTTTTAAAACCTATTTTTTTTAAATTTAAAAATAGATTTTTCTTTTGAATTTATATTACTATTTGTGAATAATAAAAATATTATTACAAAAACAAAAATGATTAAAAACTTAACTATATATTATAAAAAATAAAATAATTGTCAACATTAAGATAATAATAACATTTCTCTTAAATATTGTTAAAATATAAAAAACGCGGAATACTATCAAAAAACAATAGTTATACTATTAAAAATATACAATATAACTCCTATAAAATTACTCAATTACATAATTTACGTAATTTTACAAAAAACTATAAAATGTTTTTTTAAGGTTCTTTCTTGATAATTTTTTTATCAATATATATACCAATATGTGGAAATGACTTGACAAAAAAAAATGTTTTGTATATAATATAAACACTTAAATCTAAATTAGATGAAAATTTGAAAGGAGATGTCATTATGAAGAGAACTTATCAACCAAAGAAAAAGCACAGAAATAAAGTTCACGGTTTTCGTCAAAGAATGAAGACAACAGCGGGACGACGCGTTCTTAAAAGACGCAGAGCGCGCGGTAGAGCAAAGCTTACTGTATAATCAATTGCTCATTATATTTATATAGTGAGCAATTTTTGTATACATTTGAAGTAAAGTTAAAATTAAAAGGGATGTTCAAAATTTAATGGATAAACAAATTGAATTAAGGGGCTATCCCCGTAAAAAATTTAGAATAAAGAAAATAAAAGAATTTAACTATATGTTTCGCAATGGCGAACGTCAAAATAGTAAATGTATAACACTTATAGTGACAAATTCTTACAAATCATACACGCGATATGGTATCAGTATAAGTTCTAAAATAGGTAACGCTGTTATTAGAAATAGAGTTAAACGTCGTATTCGCGCCTGCATTCACGACATTACCAAAAATGAGCTAAAAATTGACAAAAAAAATATTATAATCGTCGCGCGTAGTGGCATAGAAGATATGTGTTACAATGAAATTTATAACACATTAAAAACTTTACTTAATAGAACTACACAAATAAAGTAATGAAGCGAATTATACACCACAACGTAAAATAAGGACAATCTATGAATATATTTAAAATTGTACTTAAACCATTAGAGTGGTTAGCACTAGGTTTGATTTATATATATAAAGGAATAATCTCCCCATTATTACCACACGGTTGTATATATTTGCCGACTTGTTCAACATACACACTAAAAGCAATAAAATCTTTTGGGGTGTTTAAAGGTTCTTATTTGGGGTTGAAACGAATTTTAAAATGCACTCCAAAATATTCAGGTGGAGTAGACCCAGTACCAGATAACATAAAAGGAGATTGTAAATGGCTGGTTTAATTGATTTACTATCTGCACAATTACAAATACCAAAAGGATTAGGTGTTTGGGAAGACATTATCAGATGGTTTTATAGTGGAATTGGCGATTATGGCTTTACAATTATTTTGATAGCGGTTTTGCTAAAAATATTGATGTTGCCAATTGATTATTTTCAAAGGAAAGCAACTGCAAAACAAATGGCGCAACAAGAGCGTATCGCGCCACAAATTGCAAAACTCAAAGAAAAATATGCAAACGACAAAAATACTCTAAATCAAAAAACAATGGAATTATATAAACGTGAGGGCATAGGTTTTGGTTCTTGCGGAATTATGGTGTTATATCTTTTTATTACCTGTTTTGTGTTCTTTACACTATTTGCTGGGATGAATAATATTTCAAGTAATGCCGTCAAAACTCAATACGAACAATTGCGCTATGCGTACAATAATGTAGAAGCACAAAGAGGCGATGAAACAGCGGAAGATTTTCAAAAACGTCAAGAACAAGCAGTGTTTGATAAATATAATGAAATTAAAGTAAATTGGTTATGGATTGAAAATATTTGGCGTCCAGATACGACGAGTAGTCCTATTGCAACATTTGATTCGTATGCAAGTTCAATAAAACTAAAAAATAAAACCAATGAAGAAAAAGTAAAATATCAAACCGAAAAAGAAGAATATGAAAAAATTATGAATCCATTAAGGGAAAAAGTTCGTTCATCAAACGGTTACTTTATATTGATCATACTTTCAGCGGTTGTTACATTCCTTTCTATGACATTGAGTCAAAGTAGTATAAAAAAGAAAGAGAAAAAGGAAATAAAACCTCAAGACGAGGGACGTATTTTATCTGCAAAAGGCGAACGCGAAAATCAAAAAGAGCAAACCGCGAGTGCTCCAGCAATGAAGTTTATGAAATGGATTTTGCCGATTGTTATGGTTTTGATTACATTAGGCTACAGCTCAGCATTCGCTATATACATTGTTACAATTTCAGGGTTCAGCGCAATTGCAAACTATGTGTTTAATCTTATTTTAAGAAACAAAAAAGATGATTTGTCAAAACCAAATAGTAAAAACAAACAAAGAGTAATTGTTCAAAAACCTGACTATGTTAGACAATAAAAGAGGTGCGTAAATGGAAAGTTTAGAAAGTGTTGGAAAAAATGTTCAAGACGCAATCAATAAAGGATTGCAAGAGCTTGGAGTAGAATTAGACGATGTCAAAGTTGATGTAATATGCGAGGGTGGGTTATTTAAAAGCGCTAAAGTACGATTGACAAAAAATGAGAGTTTTGCTGAACTTTTTTCTGCTACAGAAAATATAAATAAAGAAGTTGAAGTAGAAAAAAATGAAGAAAAACAAATTCAAACAACTGAGAATGTAGATAATAAAAATATTGAAGAAAAAGGAACAATGTATTCTCTTACAGTTTTAAATAAAATATTAAAAGAATACAATCCTAATCTTTATGCAACAGAGCGAGTTCAAAACAAAGTCGTTGTATTTGAAATCCAAGGCGACGGGTGTGAAGTGTTTGGGAATACAGATGCCGTTGGTGCTTTACAAACAATTTTAAACACAATTGAACGACGCCACAACAAAACAGAGAACTTGAAAAGAATAATTGTCAATGTGGGTGATTATGAGAAAAAGCGCGAGGCAGATTTGTGTGCACAAGCGCAAAAATGTGCTGATGAAGCGATTAGTTTAGGGAGAACAATACGTATGCAACCTATGAATTCATATGAGCGCCATTTAATCCACGATTATTTAACCAATCGAAAGGATGTTATCGCTGAGTCTTTTGGTGTTGAGCCATATCGATACCTAACTATCCGCCCGTCAGAGATTGATAATTGAAAAATAATTGAGTTATTTTAGTACATAGATAAAAATATGTACTTTTTTATTTTATATATAGAAAATTTATAAATATACTCCATATTTAAGTGTTTGTATAAATTATTAAAATTTGATATAATAAAAAGCGAGAGGAAAAAGATGAAAGCAATTACAACTGAAAACAATATAGAAAAATTTAAAAAAAAAGTACCCAAAGAAGCGTTGGCTCTTAGCGAAATATTTACTGCCAACAAACATAAATTATATATCGTTGGCGGATATATTCGCGATTATTTTTTAAAAATAAAAACAGAAGATATTGATATTTGTGGAACTGCTACACCACAACAACTTGAAGAATTATTATCAAATACAGACTTTAAATTTACTATCATAAATAAAAACTTAGGTACATATAAAATTTATAAAAGTAATAGCAAAATTGAATTTGAATACACCACATTGCGAGAAGAAAAATATCAAACTGGACACATACCAAGTGAAGTTAATTTTGTTGATGATGTTTTAATCGATGCACAACGCCGAGATTTTACGGTAAATACAATTTATTATGATTTTTCTAATAGTAAATTTATTGACCCATATAATGGTTTACAAGATTGCTATCATCGAGTTTTGAAACCTATAAATCATAAAGTTTTTGATAGCGACGGCTTACGTATTATGCGCTTAGTTCGATTTGCATACACTAAAAAAATGAAAATACCTAAAGATGTTTTTGATAGTGCACATTTACGAGTATACCTTTTGCGTGATATTGCACACGAAAGGATTGCACAAGAAATGGGTGTAATTGCGGAATATCAAAAAAACATACCCCTTAATGATATATGCAATATAATTAAATATGGAGATGAGCGTATTAATTTAGGTGTAAGGAATGAAAAAGCTTTGTTTTCAGCTCTCGACCTATTAGATGCTCTTATGTCGCTTGGTATCATTGATTATATTTTCCCAAAGCTTTCATTTAGTATTGATATGAATAAAATTTACACAACATACACCACCCCTATTCTGTCATATCAGTTTTTTGAATATAATTTTGGGCTTGCACTTACTTATTACATTTGTAAAACACTTACAACGCAAAATTATGAACTCTCTATTGAGTTTTATCAAGAACTTTTTGGCGTAGATGGTTTAATGTTGTCAAAATTATATTTAAAAGAAATGGTGCTAACTTTAGATGGTCTTTTGACATTAAATAAAATGCGCGACGAAAGTTTTTATGTCAACTTTATTCAAATGTATTACTCTGTGTTGCCAGAAATAATGTACTATGGTAAGCTAATATCAAATCATTATGATTCACAATGTGAGCGCCTTATTACAACAAATTCTCTTATGAAAGCGAATAATATTCCGCGATGTATTAAAGAGCTTGCTATTAAAGCCAAAGATATTATTAATAGATGGCCACTTATGCCACAAAAGTACATATCTTCATTATTAGAGTGTGCTATGATTGTGGCGACAAAAGATAGATGCAATGAAAAAGAATATTTACTAAATGAACTTGGAAAATTTATAGTGAGGGAAGAAGTATGATAATAAATTTATGCGTAGTTACAAGTGCTATTGAATACGGAATATTAATTGTTGGGTTGCTATGTCTTATTTTATTAATAGTTTTACTTTTTCGTAAAGGGGAGCAAAATGGAAGTGTGCAAAAAGAACTCAATGAGCAGTTCAATAAAATAAAATTAATTAACGAAAATCTTGAGAAAATCATCACAACAAATAATGAGCAATTTGCAAGAACGCTTTATGCTTTTAAACAAGAAACAAACCAAAATATACACGCGTTCAAAACCGAACAAACACAAATTTTGCAAAATGTCGAAATTCGAGTAAAAAATCTTTTAAATGAAACCGAAACACGATTGACAAACATTGACAAAGTGATTCGAGAAATGCTTTATAAAATCAATGTAGATAATAATGAAAAATTAGATAAAATGCGCGAAACGGTCGACGAAAAATTAAACAACTCACTTGAAAAAAGACTAAACGAAAGTTTTGCAATTATTTCAGAGCGCCTTGAAAAAGTCCACAAAGGACTTGGTGAAATGCGTAGTCTTGCAACTGGTGTCGATGATTTGAAACATACACTAAGCAACATAAAAATACGTGGGGTGTGGGGAGAAGTGCAACTTGGCAATATTCTCGAGCAAATGCTTAGTCACGTGCAGTATGATAGGCAAGTTCAAATTAAACCAAATAGCAAAGAAGCTGTTGATTTTGTTATCAATATGCCAGGGAAGAATGACAACGAAACTGTTTGGTTACCAATCGATGCAAAATTCCCACTAGAAGATTATCAACGTCTTGTGCAAGCAAGCGAATTAGGAAATAAAGACGAAGTCGAAAGGGCGCAAAAAGCACTCGAAAAGCGAATTAAAGATGAAGCAAAGAAAATTAATGAAAAATACATCGACCCGCCACGAACAACAGACTTTGCAGTTATGTATTTAGCATTAGAGGGGTTGTATGCAGAAGCAGTCAAAAATGTTGGGTTACTTGAATATTTACAAGACAATTATCGCATAATTGTATGTGGGCCGACAACACTATCTGCATTGATAAATTCATTACAAATGGGCTTTAAGAGTGTCGCCATCGAAAAGCGATCTAGTGAAGTTTGGGCGCTACTTTCAACATTCAAAACAGAATTTGTTAAATTTGTTGAACTACTTGCAAAAACACAAAAGAAACTTGATGAAGCATCAACAACTATAGAAGATGCGACAAAGAAATCTAAACGAATTCAAAAGAAATTAGACAAAGTCGCCGATGTGGACGGCACACAACTCATAGAAGTTGCCGAGCAATCGCTATTAGATAGTGCATTTAATGACACCGATGCCGATGAATGATATAATATGTTTTATAAAATAGTGTGATATATAAAAATAACTTGTTAGATAAGATTATCAACAAGTTATTTTGTATTTAAAAGTTTAGACACTTATAGTCTATAAATGTGGTTTAAATAATAAGTATAGTCGCGTTTTTTTAGAATGTGTGATTTCTTATATTTAATATTGCTTTTTATGCGCGGTTTTCTTATATGATAGTGTTTTTTGAAATTTGAAACGGCGACACTTGAATGATTAGGGTAGAAGTTGCGTGTTTTTTTAAATTCAGCTATAAGTTGGTCGCGCTTTTTGATTAAATAGCGGTTTACAAATTTATCCATTATACTGATTTTATATATCTCTAGTGCAATATAAATAATTGCACTAATCATTACAAGCATACTGCCAATATTTGTTACTAATTGTGAAGAATAAATGTGAAGTAGTGGCACAAGGTCCCCCTTCAACACCAAAGGAAAAATAAATATAAAAATTATAATTGCAACATCAATAAAAAACGAAATCCACGACGGTTGAAATAAGAAATCAAAGACAAAAATTAAACAACAACAAAACAACAAAACACCGCACAAGATATTGACTGATGTGAGGTTAAGCGCAAAAATATCAATCATCGTGTAAGTGATTTTTGATGCTTTATTATAAAACATCGGCACGAACAAACAACTAATGCTACTCAAAAATGCAACGTAACACGTGATTGAAAAATATGAAAATGGCTTTAAATCGCCGTACTTATATGTTTTTAACATCTTTCAATTATCCTATGGCGTTGTATATCTACAGTGAATTTTGATTTACGCACAATATCGTTGTAAGAGTTTAACCACGATTGATAAATATCATCGACAGTATCTCGTATACTACAATAGCCGTCAGTCCCAAAAATAATATGGTCCATAAGGTCGACATTTAATAATTTTAAAAATATTTTAATTTTGACAGTTGATATAATATCCTCGCGCGACGGGGCACAAGAAGTGTATGGGTGATTGTGCGAAAGAGCAACTCTTATAGGGTTTTTACGCAAAACATTTTCATAAATTTCGCGCATTTTTGTTTCAACCATTGAAGTTGAACCGATTGAGAAGTGGTCACAAGCAAAAAGGTCCATTGATTCATCAATGTATGCAATACAAAAATCTTCTTCAGGTGCATTTGTCATAAATTGTTCAAAGTAATTTCGCAGTGAACTTGTCGACGAAACGCGCACTTTAGGTATATGCAAAAATTGACTATATCTTTTAAATAATTCAGAAAAAGTTTTAATCAAAGCGACTGTCCTTTCAGAAATATTTGAGATGTGCATTAATTTTTCAGCGTCTGCATCAAAAACTCTTGGCAGAGAGCCAAACGCGCTAATCAAAGTATGGGCAATGTCATTCGTGTTTCGTCTTGGAAGTGCATAATAAAGCAAAACCTCTAACAATTCGTGGTCAAGCAAATTGTCGACGTGATTGTTTAAAATTTTTGAGCGCATTCTTTCTCTGTGTCCAACGTGTATACACTCATTTTTTTGCAAGTTTATCCCTTTATCCTTCCTTTGTAAAAAAAGTCTTTAATTCTTATTAAGAATTACTCAATTAATTATATAAGAATTGCTCAAAAAAAACAAGTATTTATTTGATATACTTGACTTAAATTGCAAAAAAATATATAATAATTTGATATAATTTTACAATATAGGAGATGTTATGAGAATTAGAATTTCAGCCGATAGTACAGTTGACCTTAGTCCCGAACTCATAGAAAAATACAAAATTGCCATAATGCCACTTTTGGTTACAATGGGCGATATAACAAAGCGCGATGGTGTTGATGTAACAACTGATGAACTCTTCAATTACGTCAAAGAAACAAAAGAATTACCCAAAACTGCTTCCCCAAGCATTGCGGTTTATCAAGATTTTTTTGATGAACTTCTAAAGGATGCCGATTGTGTAATTCATTTTGTTGTTTCGAGTAAAATGTCAAGTTGTTATAGTAGTGCATTGAAAGCTAGTGAAGAATATGGGCAAAGAGTGTTTATTGTAGACTCGCGCTCTCTTAGTACAGGGATAGCTTTACTAGTTTTGCGCGCGTGCGATATGGCGGAAAGAGGTGTTGAACCATTCATCATCGCTAAAGAATGTAGGGAAATGTCGAGATATGTCCAAGCGTCATTTATCTTAGGCAATTTAGATTTTATGCACAAAGGCGGTAGGTGTAGTGGTGCTATGTCGTTGAGCGCAAAATTCTTACGAATAAAACCAGCAATTTTAGTTAAAGACGGCGAAATGGTTGTCGGTAAAAAATATATGGGCAAAATGGAAAAGGTTATTGAGAATTACGTAAATGATATCCTTATAACATATTCTGATTTTGACCGTAGGCGCGTTTTTATTACTCATACGCCAATTGAACGCGAAATTGTTGATATCGTCAAGCAACAACTCGACGGGGTGTTTGATGAAATATATGAAACTAACGCGGGGGCAACAATTGCGAGTCACTGCGGGGCAGGAACCCTTGGTATATTGTTTATGGCAAGCAAACCCGTAAAATAATAAATTTGCATTATTTTAATAGCATAGGATTCTATGCTATTTTTAGTAGTTAATTGACAATAATGTTAGTGGTGTGGTAAAATTAATTATGGAAAAATTTGATGTAGTAATAATTGGTGGTGGCGCAAGCGGTTTGGTATGCGCCAATCTACTTTGCGACGTGTGTAATCTTGCGATTATTGAAAAAATGGATAGAGTCGGTAAGAAAATTCTTGCGACAGGGAATGGGCGTTGCAATTTGACTAATTTAAATATTGATAGCATTTTCTATAATAGAGATTTAAGTGCGTTTTTTCAAAGATTTTCGCAAAAAGAAAATTTGCGTTTTTTTGAAGACTGTGGGCTTTTGACTTACGCTGATGAATGTGGAAGAGTGTATCCATTTAGTAATTCTGCGACAAGTGTTCTAGATATTTTGCGTGCAAAACCTGAAAAAAATGCAACAATATTATTGGGGCAGGACGTCAAATGTATTAAAAAAGTTGATGGAAAATTTTTTATCAAAACAAGTGAGAAAGAGATTGTTACAAGATTTTGTGTCATCGCAACAGGGGGAAATTCAGCGCGTGAAATTTCACATAACATTCACACTGGTTTTGTGCCGTGCACGCGTAGTTTGGTTAGTCTAAAAACACAAAATAACAAAGGATTAAACGGCGTGCGCGTGGATAATGTTACAGCAAAAATTGACGGCACAAACATTTGTGAAAGTGGAGAAATTTTATTCAAAGATAACGCGATTAGTGGGATTTTAGTGTTCAATTTGTCGGCACATTTGGCGCGCCGTAAAAATTACGAAGCTTGCATTTCGGTTGATTTTATGCCCCAAATTATGTATGATGATTTGGTAAAAATACTATCTATGCGTAAAGTAAAATTTGAAAACATTCTCATAGGAGTTTTCCATAATGCGCTTAGCAAAAACTTGTTGGAAAAGGCGGGATGTTATGATGGTTGCAAAACGCAAAACGATGTCATCAATTTAGCAAAAACAATCAAAGATTACAAAATAAAAACATTTGCGCCAATGGAAAACAATCAAGTCTATAGTGGTGGCGTTGATATGGATAGCGTCAATGCAGATTTAATGAGTAAAGAAACAGAAAATTTGTTTTTTACTGGCGAATGTCTAGATGTGGATGGCGTGTGTGGGGGATATAATTTACAATGGGCAAGCACAAGCGCAATGATTGTTGCGAGTGCAATAGCAAGGGAGATTGAATGTTACAAATAAACGGATTGAAATTAAAAATAAATTATACTTATGAAGATTTATTATGTGAATGTGCAAAGAAAATGCGTGCACGCGACGGAGAAATACTATCGATTGAGAAACTAAAAGAATCAATTGATGCGCGCGACAAAAATAACATTTTTTATGTTCTTAATGTGGCAGTGAATGTAGATAGCACATATAAAAATTTCAAACATTATACAGATATTTCAGTCGACCATACAGGACTTGCGTATTCAAAAGTTGTTCATACTTCCCGCCCTATTGTCGTGGGGTTTGGTCCAAGTGGAATGTTTTGTGCACTCGCCCTTGCTATTATGGGGTTGAATCCAATTATACTAGAACAGGGCAAAAATGTAGACGAGCGTAAGGAAGACGTAGCAAAATTTTGGGAGACAGGCGTTCTTGACGAAAATTCTAATGTTCAATTTGGAGAAGGGGGCGCGGGGACTTTTAGCGATGGCAAACTTAATTCAAATATCACAAACGACATTTGCAAGAAAGTTATCAACGAATTTATTTTAGCGGGCGCACCGCAAGAAATTTTTTATAAAGCAAAACCACATATCGGAAGTGATAATTTGGTGAAAGTTGTCAAAAATATTCGCCAGCGCATTATAAATTTAGGTGGGGAAATTTTGTTCCAGCACCAATTTGTCGACTTTAAGACAAAAGATAATAAAATTTGCAAAGTGTTTGCCAAAGATTTGCAAAGCGCCCAAATTGTTGAATTTGAAACCGATATACTTGTTCTTGGTGTGGGACATAGCGCGCTAAAAACTTTTGAATTACTATTCGATAAAGGTGTCAATCTACAGCCAAAGCCCTTTGCAATGGGTGTGCGGATTGAACATAAGCAAAAAGACATCAATATCGCGCAATATGGTAAATTTTGCGATCAACTTCCCGTTGCAGATTACAAACTTGTTACACACCTAAAAAATCAACGTAGTGTGTTTACTTTTTGTATGTGTCCAGGGGGCGTCGTCGTTGCGTCTAGTAGCGAAAAAGATACTATTGTAACGAACGGAATGAGTAACTTTGCAAGAGATGAGAAGAACGCAAATTCGGCACTACTTGTCAATGTTACGCCAGCCGACTTTTATAAAAATTCTCCGCTAGACGGTTTGTATTTCCAAAGATTGTGGGAAAACAAAGCGTTTAGTTTGGGTGGAGCAAACTATAGTGCCCCAATTCAGACAGTTGGAGATTTCCTAGGACATAATATACAAAAGTATGAATGTGAAAATAAGGTCAATCCAACATACAAACCCAAAGTTAAATACGCAAACTTAAGTGAATGTCTTCCGCCATTTGTGTCAGAAAGTTTAAGACAAGCATTGCCCGAATTAGATAAGAAAATAAAAGGGTTTGCAAACCCTAATGCCATAATGACTGCAATTGAAAGCCGTTCAAGTTGTCCCGTCCAAATCACTCGCGACCAAAGCGGGCAATCAAGCATTTTAGGGCTTTATCCAATCGGCGAGGGTGCAGGGTATGCAGGCGGAATTATAACTAGCGCGCAGGACGGCGTCAAATGTGCGCAACAGATTGCCCAAAATCTAATTATACAAAATATCTAATAATAATTGTTTTTGAATAAAAATTGTGCTATAATTTACGCAAGTTTAGTTGCGCAAACATTTTTTTGTGCGCATTAATGTATGGATATCGGAGGAACTATGATAACAATTAGCAACCTAGAATTGCGCTTTGGTGGACAACTCTTATTTCAGGATGTAAACTTGAAATTTGTTTCGGGTAATTGCTATGGAATTATTGGCGCTAATGGAGCAGGGAAGTCGACCTTCTTAAAAATAATTTCAGGTCAAATTGACAGCTACAAAGGCAATGTTGAAGTTGATGATAAATGCCGTATGAGTGTACTACAACAAGACCACTTTAAATATGATGACTTTACCGTTTTTGACACTGTCATTATGGGGAATAAGAAGCTCTATGACATTATGAAAGAGAAAGAAGCGCTTTATGCAAAATATGATTTTACGGAAGAAGATGGTTTAAAAACTGCCGAACTTGAGGCGGAGTTTGCTGAAATGAATGGCTGGGATGCGGAAACGGAAATTGCACAACTATTGGGCGGTTTAGGGCTCGATGACTCTTATTTATATCTTGAGATGAAAAATCTCAAAGAAAGTGAAAAGGTCAAAATTTTGCTTGCGCAAGCGTTGTTTGGTAGTCCTGATATTTTGCTTTTGGATGAACCTACAAACGGGCTTGACATTAAGTCAGTTGAATGGCTCGAAGAGTTTTTAATTAACTTTGCAGGTACCGTCATTGTAGTTTCGCACGATAGACATTTCTTGAATACCGTTTGCACACATACGGTAGACATTGACTATGGCAAAATCACAACCTATGCGGGGAACTATGACTTTTGGTATCAATCAAGCCAACTCACGCAACAGTTAATGAAGAACCAAAACAAGAAAAAGGAAGAAAAGATTGCCGAACTCAAAGCGTTTATTCAACGTTTCTCTGCAAACAAATCAAAATCAAAACAAGCGACGTCAAGAAAGAAAATTTTGGAAAAAATTCAAGTCGAAGATATGCCTGCATCAAGTCGCAAATATCCGTATGTGAACTTTAAGGCGGAGAAAACGCTTTCAAAGGAAGTTATTCAGGCAAACAACTTGACTGTCTACAATGATGAGGGTAAGGCAATTTTATCTAATGTAGAATTTAGAATCAATAAGGATGATAAAATTGCAGTTCTTGGCGACGATATTTCGGTTACAGCATTTTTCAAAGCACTTGTGGGCGAAAGCAAATACGGCGGTTCAATTGCAGTTGGCGCAAACACAAAAATAAGTTATTTACCTAACGACAAAAACTCATATTTTGAGTGTGAACTTAACATCATTGACTGGCTTGCGCAGTTCACAAAAGAGACCGACGAAACATTTTTGCGTGGATTTCTTGGCCGTATGCTATTTTCTGGCGAAGACGGGTTGAAGAAAGTCAAAGTTCTATCAGGTGGCGAAAAGGTGCGTTGTATGCTCTCTAAGATGATGCTCGAATCTGGCAATCTACTTATGCTTGACCAACCAACAAATCACCTTGACCTAGAAAGTATTACAGCACTCAATGACGCTTTGATTGATTTTGACGGCGTTGTGATATTTGCGTCGCACGACCACGAATTCTTGTCGTCAATTGCCAATCGCATTTTTGAAATCAAAGACGGCAAACTTATTGACAGAATGGAAACATTCGAAGAATACATTTCGAAATAATTACTTTTAATATAAATAGATATACTGAATAAGTGGCAAAAATATTGGATTTTGCGGTAGAAAATGACAAAAAAAGTAAACTCAAAAGAGATTACTTCAAAATTTTTGTCTTTTTTATTATTATGTAAATTATTTTTTATATTCATCCTCAACTGGAACTGGAGTAGTTTTTGATTTTTTGTTACTATCTTTTTTGTTTTGCAATGCAATTGGCGCCCAATGTATTGAATCTCTCACTTCAATAAATTCTGGGACATTGTAATCGCGTTTTTCTAAACGCTTGTGTAAGTGCGCATTTTTAAATATAGCATACCCGTGCGTGTTGTAAAACTTCTTTGCAAGAACTTTGCCAATTTTCCCGTGTGGAAAATAAATGCCGTCAATCCTGTTGACATAGTTTTGAAGTAGAAATTTTTCGAAAATTATACTCATACAACTACCAACGCCAGTGTTGAGATATAATGGCTCAACTTCAATCGCGTCTAGAAAGCACGCATTCTCGTCGTAGTAAATAAAAAAATCAATGTAGCCAATTAAATCTCCATTTGAGTTTAACGCGCGAACTTCAAAATAATCGCGCTCATCGGCGAATTTTGCTAAAACGATAGTAATTTTTTCGCCACCCTTAATCTTGAAATTAAATTCTTCCATAGCAAAAGTATAACACTTATTTCATAACTTGTCAATATTTATTGACTAAAGTCCACTTAATTTAGATATTTGATTGAGAATAATTGTGGAGTATTAAACAAAATAAATAGAAACATTACTATGAAATTAATAGGTATGTCAATACTTTTTGCATAACCTATTTTTTTTATGGATTTGTTTTTAAACAAACCACACAAAAATTTTAAATTTCCTATTGACTTTTTTTGATTTTTCTTGTATTCTTAAATAAGAATTTTACATATAATTTTGGAGTGTATATGCAAAGACTAAAAAAATCAAGCAAATTATTTTTTATAGCGTTCGTATCAATAATTTTAACCTTTTCACTTTTAGGGTTGGGAGCGTATTTTGATAAAGAAAAGTTGAATTCAATTTACGCTGACAGCACGGTTGAAACTGTCATTGAATACGGCGAATACCTTTCGAATTTGACGCCGATATCACAAACAATCGGTTATAGCACATTAAAATTGGATAAAAACATAAATGGAGATGTTATTTCTTTTATAGTCAATGGGGCTACAAAGAGTTTTAAAAAGGGACTTATTGCCCACGCGACATCGACGCTCGTTTATGACCTTGGGGCAAGTCATCATTATGACTATTTTTCCACTTATATGGGGATAGACGCTGTGCAAAATGGCAAAGGCAATGCCAAATTTTCGGTTTACACATCTACAGACAACGAAAATTGGACGGCGGTCCTTGAACCGACTGCAAGGACAAGTAGTGATGAAGCAATTTTTCTTCAAATTTCAATCAAAGACATTAGATATTTAAAATTTTATTTTGATTCTAATGGGGTTAATAGTTATGACCATTCGGGGCTAGGCGATTGCAAACTTTTTTCATCTGGCTATGATTTTGAAAGAAGTGAAGACTTAATCAAAACAGTTGAATATTATAATAATTTATTTACAGGCAAAACAACACAAGAAATTTTAGAAAATTATACGCTAGAACTTATGCAACGCAAATTTATTGACACAATAGGTTATGAAACAATAAAAGACGGGCTCTTAATTGGGGAGTTTGAGCACGAACGCCGACAAATGCTAAATTGGTTATATAATGACAGCATAGCATTGAGAGATTTTGTAACAGGGGGGGCTCCTAATGGGGGCAGTTACATAAATGCGCTCAAAGTTTTGACAAGACTATACAAAGAGCATAGTGCCGACCTTAGCGACACAACGGCATTGTTTGCCCCAGAAACAGGGTCAACAAGAACTCGCGGGGACGTCTATCGCACTATGATGATTTCAATTGCATTGACAAATGCAAGGGACGTCTATGGTTGGGTAAACTCGGGCGATATTCTTGACCCACTTGCAAGATATGAAGCATTCAAATATACGTATCTTGCGGAAGGTTACCACTTGAGATATGATATTTTTGAGAACCTTTGCGTCGAAGAGATGAGATACCTAATGAGTTCACGCATTAATAGTGAAGAAATATATTGGCTCAATGCATACTCTACAATTAAATATTTAGAAAAAAATTCAGCAATCAAATATCCAAATGTTTATTCGCCACATTCGCACATTCGCTATGGGAGAGATTGGAACTATGCGTCAAAGGGATATTATGAAAAAGAAAACTTTGAACAGTATAATCAAAAATATATGCTAGAGCAATTCGGCGTGTATTTGACAACAACTCCACGCCTCTGGATGGCGATGGATGGTAGTCAAATTTGTTGGGGCATTTCGTACCTTGGCACAAACTTTGCGTCCGCATTTGGTGTTCCATCTCACTATGTTAGACAGCCCGACCACGCGGCGTTTCTTGTATACAACAAGGACTCCAACGGGAGAACCACTTGGACAATCGATAACGACATATTCGGGTGGACAAAAACTTGGATGAATGAAGACACCGTCGGGCACGGCAACAATCGTATGATGTGCGATTGGGGGACAACGGGCAGTGAACAGGTTACACATTCTAATGCCACATATATTCTCTTGTCCGCAACTGCACTTGACAATCAAGATAGTTATGAAAGAGCGGAACTTGTATTGAGTCTTAAAAGCGCAACACCGCTTGCAGAACAAGAAAACTTATTTAGATATGCTTTGTCTATTATGCCATATCACTTAGATGCTTGGTATGAACTTGTCAAATTGTATATTAACACTAATGAAAGTGATGATAAATTGACACAACTTGCAGAAGAAATTGCACAAAATATGTATTGTTTCCCTCTCCCTATGCACGAATTAATTGCGTTGATTGAAAATGAATTGAGTGCGCGCAACACTGATTCTTCTATTATTCAACTTGCAAACATTCGAAACATAGACAATATTGCATTGCAAAAAGCAACCAACGTAAACAACGATGAAGATGCAAAAATTTTAATCGCGCAAACCGCTCCTTGCATTCAAGAAGCAAAATATCTACTCGGCTTAGTGGAAGAAGAAAAACTGGCAACGTTTGCTTTTGACGGCGGAAATAAAAACAAATTGGTATTTAATTCAAACTATACAAGTGTTAGATACAAATACAGTATTGACGGGGGAACAACGTGGAGCGATTCACTTGTTACATCGGCAGATAATATTGCGCACGAATTGACTGCTAGTGAACTTGCGACTATTTCGAGTGCTAACGACATATACATTTGGCTTGAAGGTTGGGGCACAACAATTGATATTTCTAAGGCGTTCAAAATCGATATTGTGGACGGCGTCGCGATTTCTAACCTAGAAAGCAATGACAACGAGAATAGATTCTTTGGCACTTTTACAAATGTTGAATATTCACTAGATGATGTACTTTGGCAAGATTTGAGCGAAAATAGCACATTTGAGGGGGACAAAACTATATATGTTCGCTATAAAAAGCATGGCACAACCCTACAAGGGAGTAGCACGATTTTTCAATTTGTCGACAATTTTAATTCGACAAGAAATTACATACCAATCTCATCACTTACCTTGTTTGATTATTCAAGTGAAGAAACATCTCGCAACGATTATGCAAAACACGCCATTGACGGTAAACTTTCTACGCGTTGGCACACAAAGTGGAGTGGTGGCGACACAAGCAGATTTATTACCGTGAAACTCGACAGCAGTAGGTACATTAGCGGGTTTGACTATACACCCGTTGGGGGGAATGGCACAATACTTGCTTGCAGTGTGTATGTCAGCCAAGATGGCACAAATTGGACTTTGGCAACGAATGTGAGCGGGTGGGGAAACAACAACACAAAGAAATCTTTGACATTTACGCCAATTTATGGGCAATATATCAAGGTTGTGGGGACAAATACTGTTGGTGGTTTTTGTTCGGCAAGATTGTTAGAATTTTTTGAAGATACTACATTAAAAGACAAACAAATAAAAGGGCTGGAAATTGTAAGTCAACCAAATCAAGAAGTTTACTTTATAAATCAAAAAATAAATTATAATGGCTTAAAAGTGAAAATAATTTTTCAGGACGACACTTTTGCAGTTATTCCTAATGAACTATTGACATTAGATGATATTACATTCACTCAACTTGGTACACAAGAAATAGTTGTCAAATATAATGAAACAATAAAATCAAGTTTTGTGGTTAAAATCATAGACGTTAGCGACAGTGTAGCTTTAGTCGGCGAAAATTATTTTTCATCGCTTGACGACGCAATTGCAAACATTGAAAATGTTGGCACGATTGAACTTTTGAAGGATGTTGCCGTTTCATCGGGATATACTATTTCAAAGAAAATCACAATAAATGGCAATAATCATATTTTGACAAGACAAAGCGAGCTTTTGTCAGCGATATTTACTGTTACTGGCAGTGGAAGTTTGGCACTAGAAAATTTAATAATTGATGGTGGCGCAGTTTGGAGCGGAGACACAAACACCATTTTGGGGCGTGGGACAACGAATAATGGGATTTCCGCAACAAGTTCATTGATAAGAATGAGTGATTATTCTACACTTGTTTTAAATAATTGCACGCTGAAAAACAACTACAACAATTATACTACAAATGCGCAAAACGCGGGTGGTGCAATCTTTTTAGGTGGTAACTCTAGTGCGACTTTGTCGAGTACAATAATTCAAAATTGTTATTCATATACATTTGGTTCAGCAATATATACGCGCGATAATTCAAATTTGGTAATTGATAGTGGGGTATTTTCAGGCAATAGTGGAAGCACAAATAACAACACGACAGTTATTTGTGTGGACAATTCTTCGACTTGTACAATAAATGGCGGAATTTTTGAGAATAATCTCGCAAATTCAAGGGGGGGTGCAATTTGGGTTTCAAATGGGAGACTCGACATTAATGGCGGGACTTTCAGAAATAACTATGCAACATTTGGCGCGGGGATATATTTGTATGGAAACGCAAAAGTCAACATTGCAGATTTTGAAGAAATGGAAGAAATTTATCTTCCAAGTGGCAAAAAAATCTACATTTTGGGTTTACTTTTGAACAGAACATTAAATATCAAAATGGCAAATACCGCAGATGATACAATTCTTGCTGTTTGTGAAGATGAAGAATTGATATACAAAGTTCTAAAATCAATAAATGTGGAAAATAAACTTTTGTATGTCGATGCAACAAATATAAAAATTGGGGACAAGACAAGCGCGAAAGCAACGATTAAAGTTGGTGAAAAAGAGATTTGTTTTTCATCTTTGATTCAAGCTATTAATTGTGCCGATAGTGGCGACACTATCGTTTTGAATGATGATGTTACGATTAATGAAGACATCTACATCGAGAAACCATTAATTGTCGACCTTGCAAATTCAATGTTTAATGGAATTGAGCATATCAAAACGCAATCGTTGTGCGTCCAATATGCTGACAACTTAATAGAAATTTGTAACCATACATATAATCAAAATGTCATATATACGTGGAGTGCAGATAATGCGACTTGTACCGCAGTCGGCTATTGCGAATGCGGAGAAATGCACACCGAAATTGTTCAAACAACCAAAACACTAATAACGCCAGCAAGTTATGAAAGCGAGGAACTTTCAAACTTTAGCGCCGAATTTAGTAGTTTTGAAAAACAAGAAAAAAAGAACGTTGTTACGGGCAGTCGTTTGACAAAACCACAAACGGAAGATAACAATAAAGACAATACAAAAGATAATACTGAAACTGAAGTTGACAATACGACCAATAGCGCAAAAAATAGTAAAGAGAAAGATAATGATATAGTTTTGATATCGATAATTAGTGGTGGCGGAGTCGTTTTAATTGTGTTGGCAATATTGCTTACATTTAGGTTTAAAAGGAAAGATAAAATTAAAAAATAATGTAAAAAACTGCAGATGAGAAATTTTGCAGTTTTTTTTTACTGAAAAAAACGTCGATATATAAATCAAACTATGCGTGAAATATAATATAAATACTTGCCAAAAAGGAAGATTTTTTGTGAAATTTTTGTTGATTTTATCAATAATCGACATATTTTTGCATTTTTGTACAAAGTTTTTTATTATTTTGTACAAAAATGCTTTTATTTTTACGTTTTTTGTGATAAAATTACAATGTTTGACATAGTCGGTACTTGTCATCTATTATTCTTTTAGGGATATTTTAGGAGTTAAATATGAAACAAAAATTATTAATTGTTCAAGATGAGGAAACTTGCAGAATTTTAAAGGATCACTTTTCATCCAGTTTTGATTATGAAATTGTTGGTGCAGTCAGTAATGGGGATGACGCAATTGACTTTATTGTCAATTCTTGTCCCAATATTGTTATACTTGATTTAATTTTACCTATTCGCGACGGCTTTTATATCTTGGACTACATTAGTACAAAGTTAGTATCAAACAAACCCAAAGTTTTAGTTTTGACTGCACTTATGCAAGAAAATTTTGTCAACAAAGCGATGTGTTGTGGCGCGAGTGATTTTTTGGCAAAACCCTTTGACATTGAATCTTTGCGCAAGCACTTAGGGGATTTGCAAGATGATAAAGGAGTTATTTCCTTTTGCCCGCCCAAAGTTCGTGCAATTGAGGAGCGGATATCGAATATTTTTCTTACAGTCGGCATTCCCGCACATATCAAAGGGTATCAATTTTTGCGCGAAGCCATCAAGATATGTATCAACCGTCCTGACATTATCAACAACGTAACAAAAGAGTTATACCCTTCTGTTGCGGATAAATTTGAAACATCTCCAAGTAAAGTAGAGCGCGCAATCCGTCACGCGATTGAAGTTGCGTGGAACCGCGGCAAAATTGAGAACATCAACAATATTCTTGGAATCAAAATCTATAATAGCAACGAAAAGCCAACCAATAGTGAGTTCATTGCTCTCATCTCGGACAAAATGATAATTGATGAATGTTAGTCAATGTTGTTTGAAACAGACGTTATTTTCCAAGAAATAAAGAGCATATTTTAGGAGTTTTCCTAGAGTATGCTTTTTATATAAGTTATATTTAGATTATCAAATAAACATCATAATATTTTGTGGTTATTTTAGCAATTTATTTTGTATGTCAGTCATTACTCTTTTCCATATTTAGTTTTTGTTTAATTGTTTTTTGTATATTGTTTTATGTTTGCGTGCTTGTTTCGGGGAGAGAGAGGAAACGCCAACTTATACCAAGATAAGCATATGCTTAAATTCCACGATTTTAAATAAATTAAAAAGTATAGTGAATAGTATACAAGATGATAAGTATATTAATAAATCTATAATATATAGAAAAATAATATGAATAACATACAAGTAGTTGCGTTTATTTATTTTTTGTGATATAATGCTTTCAGTTTTAATAGGAGATATAAAATGGATAGATGTATTCCACCTTTTGAAATAACTAATGAAATGTTTGAAATATCAACCGAAATTATGGAAAATCTAGGAAAACTTTCAAATGTAAATGAATTAGAAAAATTGCCAAGGCTTAGAAAAGTATCAAGAATAAAAAGCGTTCATTCCTCACTCTCTATTGAAAATAACACCTTATCCATAGAACAAGTAACAGATATTTTGGATGGAAAAAGAGTTTTGGGACCAAGAGATGATATTGTTGCTGTCAAAAATGCTTTTGAAGCATACAAAGAGTTAGATTTTATCAATCCTTATGAATTAAAAGATTTGTTGAAAATACATGGGATTATGATGAAGGATTTGGTTGAAGAAGCTGGTAATTTGCGTTCTAGAAATGTTGGGGTGTTTGATGAACAAGGAAATATAGTTCATACTGCACCACCTGTTCAGATGGTAAGCGAATTGATTAATCAATTATTTGATTGGGTTAAAAATACAGAGATTCAAATGCTTATTAAATCTAGTGTCTTTCATTACGAATTTGAGTTTATTCATCCTTTCCGTGATGGCAATGGCAGAATGGGAAGACTTTGGCAAACAGCACTTTTGTCAAGTTGGAAACCAATTTTTAAATATGTTCCAATAGAAAGTGTTATTAAAGATAATCAAGAAGAATATTACAATGCAATAGCAAGGTCAATGAGTGAAGGAACATCAAATGCATTTATTCTTTTTATGCTTGATGTAATCAACAAAGCAATAAAGGATATTGTAAACGATTCACGAGATCATTACAATCACATAAATATTCCAATAAATAAGCTTATGAAAGTGATGGAAACATATCCTCAATCAGCACGAATGATTATGGATAGATTGGGATTAAAATCTAGAATTGCGTTTAGAAAAAATTATCTTAATCCAGCTTTAGATGCGGGATTGGTAGGAATGACGATTCCAGATAAGCCAACAAGCAAAAGTCAAATGTATTATAAGATATAAAGGAGAAAAAATGACAAATACTATTGATTTATTCACAAAGTAGCTTGCAAGAATAAAAATTGATAAACCATATATTTTACAACATATGCGTGATCTCCAAAGAGAATTACAGAAATATTATCTATTACTTTACTTCCATAATCTACTTAAAAGGAAAGAATTTATCTAACAATACAGTAAAAATACTTATGTATTGTGTAATACCACGTGTAGGTTTTGAAAGTATAAGTAAAGTGTATTATAATTTGGCGTTAGACATTGATTTTTAAGATGGGGGTAGATGTCTTAAATCTATCAGTGCCTTTAACAAAGGAGGAAATATGCCAAATTATGTACAACGGGGGAAAAGAATTTGCACACAGTGTGGGCGGGAATCAAACGGAGCGGTTTGCACTGGGTGTGGGGGTGCAACGCTTGCTAGTGGCAAGTGGTCAGTTCGCTTTCGAACTTATGAAGACGGCGTTTGCGTCAACAAACGATTGTCGGGGTTTGCGACGCGCGCCGAGGCGGAGATTGCCTACGATGTTTACGTTGCGACGCACAGAGCAGGAACCACAAATTTTGCGCGCTTGTTTGAACAATATTTGTCAGAAGTTCGATTTAGTCTTAAGGGCGCAACAATTTATAACAAAGTTAGAGTTTTTAGACGGCACATATTGCCGTATTTTGGCAATCGCGATGCTTTCAAGATTGCTAAGCACGAACTTATTGAGTGGCGTGCAAAACTACTCGAAACACAAAGTTTGCGTTCTTCACGCAAGTTGTCGATAAAGTACATCAATAGTATTCGCGCGGAGTTGTGTTCTTTTTATAGCTATCTCAGTCAAACTTTTGACGTGCCAAATATCGTGCTTAATTTCAAACCACTCAAGCGCAATTGGGAACAAGTGCGTGAGATGCAGTTTTATGACTTCAAACAATTTCGGAGGTTCATAACTCGTATGCGTAGGGCAAAAAGCGAGCGAATCAAAAACCTTTGGGTTACCTTTTTTATGACGTTATACTATAGTGGGGCGCGCGTGGGCGAAGTTTTGGCGCTAAAAGATGAAGATATTGATTTTGTGGATGGGACGCTATATATTTGCAAGTCGCTGACGCGTAAAACTTTGGACGGATCGCCATATAAAATTACAACTCCCAAAAATAAAAGCAGTATACGCAATATTAGCTTGCCTAAAGTTTTGATAAATCAATTGAAACAATTTTTGGCGTGGAAGCGCGCGCGTGGATTAGGTGCAGAATTTTTGTTTGGGAATGACGCTCCACTTGCAAGCTTCAGCTATTCGCGAATGCTAAAAAACTACGCAATTGTAGCTAATTTGCCCAAAATTCGCATCCACGACTTTCGCCACTCACACGCAAGTTTACTCATCAATATGGGTGCAAATGTTGCACTTGTGTCGCGTCGTTTAGGGCACTCAAACACGCAACAAACATTGAATACATATAGTCATATGTTCCCAAATTCCGACAGAGAAATTATACGCATTTTGGACAAAAATGCAGTCGTGTAGAGTAGGGGGAATATAGCATCAAAAAAGACAAAAACCTTTGCAAAAGTGGAAGAACATCTTGTTGATGTCCCGCACAATGCAAAGGTTTTTCTTTTATTCAATTTCGATAGATGGAGTAGAGATGCTTAGTGTCTCTTCTACTTTCTTTAGGCGCGTATCAAAATCTGCAATACTTGCCTTGACGGACGAAAGTTCCGCGCTAATCGCAGACAGTTGCGCGCCACAATCGCACGCATTGGCAATATTTCCAATTTGTGTTTTTAATTCCGCACGAACGCGTGAAATACGCTTCTCGAGTTCATTTATCGAGTCTTGTAAATTTGATATATTAAAATTTTCCATATTTTTCCTTTCGCAAAATGTTCAATTATATTATATCACACATTTTTCAAAATGTTCCCAAAAGTTTCGGGGAATTTATTTAAAATATTCAAAATCAATACAAATACAATAAAAATATGTTATTGTAGCCTTATAATGTTAAAATTATTATTAAATCTCCTTGTGTTCTTTGGCGAACTCGATTGAGCGGGTAGCGGTGGTGCGGATTGCGGTGTCGATGTCGTCAGGGAGAACTCCGAGTTTTTTATATGCGATTTTCGGGTCAATATGAGCGTTGCGGGTTTTGAACTCAAGAATTTTTACGGGATTTATTCCCGCCTCTAGCCCAGATTTGCGCCAAACTTTCATTTGTCTTTTTTTGTTTAGTTTGTACCAAAAGTTCTTGACGTACGGCACGTACGGTTTCATATTCAGTCCTTGGCAAATGAGTTCGTTGATGCGCTTGTATGAGTAGTTGTCGCCCGCGATTGCGATTGTTTCACCGCGCGTGAGTTTTTCGAACGCACCGCACACTGCTTGCGCGACTTGCTTTACCGTTATGACGGGAATCGTCCCGCGGAACGCCGAGTAGTTCGACGTGCGGTACATTTCCAAAATTTCGTCGCAGTGAAGCGGACGTCTTACGGGCATTGTTCCCCAAACTTGCGGGGCTTGCAAAACAATTACTTGGAACGATGTCGTATTGAATCTGCGCGCCGTATTTTCTTGGTCATAAGTTGCGCGGATGAAAGGGTGCCATTTTTCAAGGCGCAAGTCTGCCATAACGCTATTAAAGTAAACATATGCATTGCTAATCATCACGACTTTCTTGACGCCTGCGTCTTGTGCTAGTCGCAAAATGCGTTCGGTCGGGAAAACGTTGTGAACCTTGAAGTAGTCGATAGCGGGTGCTTTGACAATATCGAGCGCGTTGGACGAACACGCATACAAAAGCCAGTCGGAACCTTTAATTAAATCAATGAGTTCGTGGTCAGCCAACTGTTCAATGTTCCCCTGTGTGTATTCAACTTGCTTTGCAAAAATATCGCCTTTTGGCGGGGGAGTTAGCCCAAGACTTTTTACCTTGTGTCCGCGTGCGAGAAGTTCTTGCGAAACGTGATACCCGATGAGCCCCGTTCCGCCGACAATAAATGCTTTCATATCGTTTTCTCCTTTGGTGTGGTTTATTTGTTATTTATTATAACATTTTATTTTTAAAATTTCAATTTATTTTACTCTTTTTTCTCCTTTACGATATAAGTTATTTAATTTATATTGCTTTTGCAACAAAATATTTGAGAATATAATAATTTATTGCTAAAACCTTGCTATGACAATATAATTAAGGTGGAAATAAGGAGTTTCGAGTATGAAAACAGCAGTAATTTATGCTAGATATTCTAGCGATAGCCAAACCGAACAAAGTATCGAAGGGCAACTTAGAGTTTGCGGAGAATACGCGCAAAGGAACAACATTGTCGTAGTTGGGACATACATAGATAGGGCAATGACCGGTACAAATGACCACAGACCCGACTTCCAACGAATGATTAAGGATAGTTATAAAAAAGAATGGGATTATGTCATTGTATATAAATTAGATAGATTTTCAAGGAATAAATATGAAACAACAATACACAAACACACATTATCTCAAAATGGTGTAAAGCTTCTATCCGCAATGGAAAATATTCCCGACACACCAGAAGGGATAATACTTGAGAGTTTGCTTGAAGGGATGAATCAATATTATTCAGCCGAACTCTCTCAAAAAGTTAAACGTGGCTTAAAAGAAAGTAGAATCAAAGGCAATTTTACGGGTGGGTGTATACTTTATGGATACTATGTTGAGAATCATAAAATAAAGATAAAGGAAAAGGAAGCTGAAGTTATTAGATATATTTATAAGCAATATTCACTCGGCATTTATGTTAATGAAATTATTGAATCACTAAACAAGCGACGAATTTTAAATCGCGGTAAACCTTTTACCCAAAGTGCAATATACAAAATGCTCCATAATGAGAAATATTCAGGGATTTATAGGTTCGATGACGAAATATATGAAAATATGTATCCAAGAATTGTGCCCTTAGATGTCTTTGACAAAGTGCGCAATATATCAAGTGAAAATAAATATGGCAGAAGAAGTGTTGCAACTGTGTATTTATTAAGAAATAAAATGATTTGTGGTTATTGCGGGATGTCAATTTGTGCCGAAAGTGGGACGGGGGGTAGAGGGGCAACTTTTCGTTATTATAAATGTCTTGGTAGAAAAAGAAAAAATGGGTGTACTCAGCCACTTTTTAAAAAAGAAATTTTTGAAGATTTTGTAATAAATACCATTTTAGAAATATTGAATAGTCCACAATATCGCGAAAAAATGATAAAAAATATATTAAAAACGCAACAATTATTATTTAAAGAGAATTCATTTTTAACAGCTTTGATTAAAGAGAAAAAACAAGCGGAGACGCGTTTGAATAACATAATGCAAGCAGTTGAACAAGGGTTGATGAATAGCACAACAAACAAAAGAATGAAAGATTTAGAAAAACAAATTGAAGAACTCGATAGAAGAATATTAATAGAGAAAAGCAAAATTGAAGCACCCCTTACAATTAAAGATATCCAAAATTTTTACTTGCAAGCCCTAAAAATGCAACCATATATGTTGATAAATCATTTGATTAAAAATATAAAGGTTTATAAAGATAAACTTGAAATAATTCTCAATAACCCATTAGCAATAAGTCCTAATGACAGCCAAAAATTTTTGTTATATTCAAAAATTAAAAAATACCCTAAGCCCGTCCAAAACAAAAATATTCCAAACCACATTGACATATTGGTAAATATCTATGTCTAAAAAAAAAGACCTAAATCGAATGTTCGATTTAGGTCCCCATTGGCGGAATGTCAGACTTTTTATGCGAAACAAAATCATTTTTTATAGC
>CAZAYL010000003.1:0-61026 GCA_964489405.1 uncultured Lachnospiraceae bacterium
AAACTAAATCAAAATTCATTATTCGCACCTTGTTTATATCGGTGTGTCTTTTGTCGATTTTGTTACTCTTAATCCCGTTCTCCTTCGACTCGTCGGGTGAGAATATTCGGAGAAGTGAGGCGCTTGCTGATCCATTGTCATTGACCGTGTTGGTGTTTTGCGAAAGAGGGGTGCTGCCGTCATGCACTATTAAAGTCGGTAATGAGGATAAAACTTTGACAGCGAAAGCCTGTGATAGCTCGCACGCGAAATACGGTGTGGGATCTGATCACGTGTATTTTGAGTATTACGCCGATGTGGATGTGGATTACGCCTTGGAAATTTGCGATGCTCCGACTGGGTACATATGGGAACGTTGTAGTAACAGCAATGGAAGTTACTTGTGGGCTGAATGTAACGATATGAGATTTAAGTGGAAATACGGCGGGGACGAGACGGTTATTTTGCGATTAGCAGAGAAGGGTTACACCATAACCTGCAACAATACGGGCGATGGGGGCACGACGTCGGAAAAAGTTTCGGAAGGTTCGAGTGTGACAATAAACGCGGGAACGAAAACGGGATACGACTTTTTGAATTGGACAGATAGTTCGGGAACTAAAAAAAGTACATCATCAAGTTATACAATAAATTACAGCGATTTGAGTGGCGATATCACGTTGACAGCCAATTGGACACCGCAAAAATATTCGATCACGTACAACTACACGGGAGATTTGAACAACAAGGATAAATTGGACGCTGATTGGGGTGGGAGAACTGCGCCGACCACACATACATATAACACCGCGACAACGCTTGTGCTACCTAGCCGAAACAATTACACCTTTGCCGGTTGGTACAAATTGAGTGATTGCAGTGGAACGGCGTTGACAAGTTTGAGCGGAACGGGCTACACCACGAATATTGTGCTGTATGGGAAGTGGACAAAAGAACGCAGTTTACTAACCATAACGCCAAGAATCAACGGCGCGGGAAATTATAGCGTTGTGCTTTACCTACTAAAAGACGGGAAAGTGCAAAGTCAAATGGTTGCGACAAACGGCAAAACAATTGAATTATGGCAGAAAATTGGCGGTAGTTATTCGATACTTATAGGCAAACCATATATGTGGGCGCTAAGTGTCAGTGGCGATTGCACACAAGACACCACGAACCTAAATAAAATAGATTATACAGTTACAGTTGACGACAAGAATATAACATTAACGATTAGAGGGGGCGCGTCGTCAAGCGTGGTTGTGATTTAGAATATACAAAAAATCGATTTAGTGTTTTCACTAGGTTGATTTTTTTTGTCAAAAGTGTTAGTATAGTGCTAGAGATTTGACAAATGTCGCAATAAATAAAACAAACTACTGCGTTTCATCTTTTTAGTTGTGTGGCACGTTTGCTGATTGGTTGTAGCATTTTATCGACTTTAAAAGGATGAAAATTATGGACAAAATTGTTTCACTTGTTGCGTGCGACGAGTATGACGAAAATAAGGTTTTTTGTGCGGTTAAGGACGCCGTCGACAAAATCGGTGGTATTGAAAAATTTGTTAAGGCAGGGCAACGCGTCGCAATCAAAGCGAACCTTTTGATGAAAGCAACCCCCGACAAATGCGCGACAACGCACCCACTTGTTGTTTCCGCAATTGGCAGACTTTGCAAAAGCGCAGGCGCAAACGTCGTCATTGTCGACAGTGCGGGCGGGCCATTCACATCGGGCTATATGAACAGCATTTATAAAGCAAGCGGTATTGCAGATATTGCAGAAAAATACGGCTTTGAATTGAATGAAGATTTTGACTTTGTGTCGGTTGAAAATCCTAACGGCGTCGTCGGCAAAAAGTTTGATGTTTTGCAGACTCTTTTTAGCGCGGACGTCATCATAAACGCATCAAAGTTGAAAACGCACGCCTTTGCGGGGTTTACCAACGCCGTCAAAAATATGTTTGGCGCAATCCCAGGACTGACCAAAGTGGAAATGCACGGAAAATATAGAGATATCGACACATTTTGCGATTTTTTGTATGATATTCACACGTATTTTGGGGATAAATTGTGTCTTAATATCAGTGACGCCGTTTGGGGAATGGAAGGCGAGGGACCTAGCAACGGAACCCCGCGCAAAATCGGCGCAATTTTGGCGTCGAGCAACGCACTTGCGCTAGATGTCGTCAGCGTTAAGTTGATTAATGCCGACATTAGCGAAATGCCGACAATTACAAAAGGGCGCGCCCGCGGTTTTATCGACGACTATAATGTGGAAATCATCGGCGAAAATGTGGAAAACCTTGTCGTAAAAGATTTCCAGAACATCACGCCCAATGTTCAAAAACCATACGCGAATTATGTCCCGCAGTGTTTACAAAAATTTGTCCACAACATTATGACACAACGTCCCAAAATTAATCACAAAATATGTCGTGGTTGCGGAAAGTGCTTCGAGCATTGCCCCGTCAAAGCCATTTCAATGATTGTGGATAAGAATGGCAAAAAAGTTGCAAAAATTGACTATGACAAGTGTATTAGGTGCTTTTGTTGTCAAGAGCTTTGTCCATTCGGAGTCATCAAAATTAAGTCAGGTATGATTTACAAAATTGTGCACAAGGACACAAAGAAGCGTAGAAAATCTCAAAATTAAGCATATAGGCACACAAAATCATATAAAAATAGTTCAAAAATTATTGACTTTGTTTTGCAAAAATTATATAATATTTTATCAGCATATATATTATTAAATATATATGCTCTTTTGATTATTTGGGGAGTGTCGCAAAGCGTGTAAATTATGTTTGCACATTTTGCAATATTTCCTATGTGTCCTACAAATTCTTTAACAAAATAAAATTATATCAATTATAGCACTAAGTTTGATTTACTAATTTGAATGGCGTGTATCATGTACATTGTGTAAATATATTTTACATTTTTTGACTTTCACTTTGAGAGTTGCACTAACTTTGATTGCAAAGACAATACTTTTTAGCATTCTCTCAAATATAAATAAAACAAAAAAGCGACAAAAATAAATTAAAGGGGAAACCCAATATTATGAGCAAGAATAAAACAAAGGAAAGGAAGCCTTTTGAATTCACAAAGAAAAGCATTATTGCACTAATCTTTGTGTCAATAGCAGGCATTATGAGTGGCATATTTGTTGGCGGGTTCTTCATCGGAGCACCACAAGTTGACTATTCGCAATATAACGAAGCGGAATTGCGCGACGACACTAAATCTCTTTCAAAGAACGCTAATGGTAAAAGTCCGTCATCATACAAGGCATATGAGATTTTTGAAATAGCTGAAGAGCGAATGATTACACACGGGAATGTGTACGCGTATGGTACAGGGGTCGTAAAGAACTCTTTTGCTGACCAAAAAGTTTCTAGTACCAAAGCGTATGAAAATGGACGCTATTTCAAGGAGAGTGTCAGTAAGGGGTTAAAGAGCGTCGGCGAGCGCGACTATTATGACGAGGGGAGCAATAGCATTCACTATTATTCAGGTTCGGGTATAACTGAGGAGTTGACCGCCACGTGGAAAGACAAAGGCGAGATTACACTTGATAATTTCAAAGAAACAAATGGCGTACAAATTACATCATTCATTCCGTATATTGTATCAAGCAAAACTGTTCTAAACAAAAGTGCAACACCCAAGGAAATTACTTTAGAAGACGGCAGTAAGGCGTATGAAATAGTCGTTGAACTTGACGCGATTTTGAGTGTGCTTAACTACGTCAAACAAATGAAGAATATTTCACAATTGCCAAGTTATCCAACATTTGAGTCAATTACACTCACTTGCGTGATTGACGAAACATTTAGATTTATTTCAATTGACACAATTGAAAAATACACTGTCAATTATATGGGTGTCAATGCAAGTTGTACGGGTACACTTAGAGAAGATTTCACATATGGTAAAAATGATTTTATTCCTGTTTCAGGATGATTGATAATTCGAGGGTAAAATGAGAAAATTTTTTGTATATTTTTTGACATACATCGTTATGTTGATGTCAGGTGTGGGCGGGGTATTTTTGTTTACCAACCACACTTCGCCCGCACGGCAAGTGCAACAAGCTGACTCATCGGCTTTTGATAAGGTCGTCAGCAATATAATGAACGCCAAGGCGCTTACAGCGGGCGGAGAGTTTGTCATCAAAGAGAATGGAACGCAATTTGCAAATGTTACGCTTAGTGTTCGAATGGATTTGGTGGACGGTTTCACTAAATTTAACCTTGCAGGTGCGATAAACATTGAGCGCGACGGCAATAATCTTGCAATTGATTTTGCGTACATCGATAGCAAAATATACGTTGACCTTTTGGGCGCAAAATATCAAGCAACAATGGATGATATTGGCGGGCTTATCAAAGTTGTGAGTGCTTCGCTTTCAAGTGTTTTGCCTGAAGTCGATATCGCAAGTATGCTTGACGTCAATGCGCTAATGCTTTTGATGCAAAATGTTACCGAAGAGAAAGGCGAAAATGAAATTTTGTTGAAGATGAATACATCGGGTGGGGATATTGTTATAAAGACCGACCTTGAATACAATATTCAAAGTGTCGATATTCCAAAACTTGTGTTTGGAGAGTTTACAATTGACCCAAATGTTGCACTCGAAACAAAAAGTGCATTGATAGGACTTGAAAAACCTAAGGATGAGAGTTTATACGCAGAAGCGTCGAAGCAATTTGTTGTTTTGACAGCGCTACTCAACACAGTGCAGACGCCTTTTGTTGCAAAAGTTAATATATTAGGGCAAGAAAGCGATTTAATTTACGACAAAACAAATGCGTCATTGTCGTCAAAAATCAATGGAAATGAATTAAAAATTACATATTATAATAATTGCGTCTATGCAAATTTTGGCACATTTGGAATTAAGTGTGATAGCGGTGACTTTGATACATTAAAAGAGTTTTTTAGTGATAAAATTGATTTTGAGCAACTTACAACGCACACAATCGTGGCAACAATGATTGAAAAAATCAAAGCAATTGATTTTTCACGCTTAACCCTTGAGTTTTTGAACCAAATAGTCGTCGATGAGAATGGCGGACTGACATTTGAATGTAATGATTTTGCATTAAATATTCAATCTTACCAATCTAAAATCACGAAAGCGGTTGTTGTGTACAAAGGGTATACATTAGAGAGTGAGTTTAGTTATACAAATGTTCCGCAAGTAAAGGTACCAAGTGTCAAATATTTGTCAGCAACAAATGTCCTTGACCTAGCAAATGCTATGGCACAAACTGCAAAATCAAACGATGTGAATGCAAACATAGATTTGGTAGTTGGCGAATACTTGCTAAATGTAAATATGTGCTATGCCTTCAACAGTGGAAATATATATCTAAATCTATCAACCCAAATTGGCGAAAATGATTTTGATATCACATACCAAAATGGCGTTGCATATGTTTCATACCAAGGAATAAAAATCAAAATTACTGAACAAACAATCAAAGATTTGATGACTGAATTTAATCTTGATGGCAAATTTGATAACATCGAAAGTATAATAAACAAGATGAGAAACATCAATCTTGACACAGTTACATTAAACAGTATCAAGCAAATGTTCAACATCAACTTGACAAAAGAACAAAAACAAGCAATTTTGGCAGTAGCACAAACTGCACTTAACGTACTTTCGAGCACTACACTTGGAATGAATAGCGACATTTTGTCTGTTATTAGCGGAGATTTTGACGCAAATATTGAACTCAATGACGGCAAAATTAGCAATTTGTCAATAAAGTATAAAGAGTATTCAATTGAATCAAAATTTGAATATGTTTCATTTGAGCAAAAGACAATCGAAATTGATGAATACATTGACGCAATGCAACTTGCAAGGGTGGCAAAGAATTTTATTAGTTCCGCAAAAGATGGAATATTTGCGACATTTGTTGCCAATTATGAAGACGTCAGCATAAGCGGACAAATTAATGTAATTAGCAAGGACATCGAGATTTCGGCGGTCGCAACATATGGGGAATATACAGCAAATATCGCATTTGTCAATGATGTTGTGTATGTTTCAGCACTTGGTGCAAAAGTGAAGTTTGCGCTCAGTGATATTGATAAAGTTCAAAATTTATTAAACACGCTCAATGTGTCAATGCCACAAATGCCAAATGTGTCTATCGACGCAAACGCAATTTTGGGTGTCGTCAATAAATTGTTCCTTGCATACACATCAGATAAAATAAGCGCAAATTATGAAGATTATGCCGTTTCGCTCAATATTGAAAATAACAACATCAGTGGCGCAAAACTATGCGAAAATGGCGCGGAAATACTAGCAATCGACTTTTCCACAACCCGCAACGAAATAAGTGTTGCTAATCCTTGCGAATATCTTGACATAACGGAGTTATTCCCACTTGTCGAACCTATTATAAACACAATTAGTTCAAACAATTTTAGCGGAACAGCTGTATTGAAAGTAAGTTTGAACAACCAACTTGTCGAATTTAATATTGACTACAAAATTTCAATTGTGGATGGAGAAATAAAAGCAAACGCTATAGTTACTGCATACGGAATTACAATCGACATAACATACTTAGATAACGTAATATATATAAAGGCAGGGAAACTTGCTGTTAACGCAAAAATTAGCGAATTAGATAAAATTGTGGAATTTGTCGAAAATAATTTTGGGACAATCAGCTCACAACTATCGACTATTAGTGCGGTAAACATTACTGACATACTGGGAATGGTAACAAGCGCACTAAGCGTCAGCGACTTAAGTTTTGTCAATACAATTGATGTTTTAAACAATAGCGCATTTATCCAAATCGGAAAAATTGGTTTAACACTCGAATTTGATACAGCGATTACGGGCGTCGAAATTGAAATAACAGATTTAGATATAAGTGAAATAAGTATTGACAGTTTGAATTTTGCAACATCAATTAACACGAGTGCAGTTGTTATTGCAAACTCTTTGTGCGAATATGTCGACATCAATGACATTTTGTCTGTTGCAAATAGCGTAATTGCAACGGCAAAAAGTAACGCGGTCAGTGGACAAATCGACCTACAACTTACGGATGGAGTTGTTCCAATCGACGGCATAACCAGCAAAAACTTGCACTTTGTCATAAACTATAACTATAGTTACAACGGCGGGAATATCAAGTTTGACGCAAATACCGAACTTTTGGGCAATACACTCTCAGTTGTGCTTGTCGATAACGTGGTTTATATTGCATACCAAGACATCAATGTTTATGCAACGCTCGAAAGTTTTGGCAAAATTGATTTAAATGCCGAAATTTCGCAACAACAAATTATTGAATATGTAAAACTTGCAATTTCAAGCATTTCGCTATCGTATGACAATGATACTTTGATTGTTTTGGGCAAAAATCTTGCAAAACTCAATAGCGCAAAAATCAGTATTACAACCGAAAACAGCGAGCTTACAAATGTTTCGCTCACTTGCGACTATGCCTCTATAAATATTACATTTGCTCTAACAGAGAATTATAATGATGTTACATTGAAAGAAAACTATATAGAAGCAGAGAATATTGTTGAACTTGTCAAAAACATTATTGACGCAACAACACAAAGACACGTGTTTGCCGAAATTGATTTGAATATTGGAGAATATTCAATTAGCGGACTTGTAAATTATAGCGAAAACAATTTACAAGCGCAAATTTCGACGCAAATATTTGGTAAAAATCTCGATGTTAGACTACTCGAAAACACTATTTATGCAAACTTTGACGGAATGAAAGTTAAGTTTGCACTTAGCGACATTAACAAGGTTGTTGAACTTATAAATAGGGCGCTTGGCGACACGCAATCAAAAATGCCGAATGTTGACATTAACATCGACAAAGCAGTCATTACAAAATATTTGAAAGCATTGCGTTTAGGTTATGACGGCAACAAAATAACCACAAAAGTTTCAAACTTTGATTTGAAAGATTTTGGACTCAATGTTAGTAGTCTTGACCTTTCAAAAATTGGCATAGAATATACCAAATTTGCAAGCGGGGAATTAAATATTGTTGTCGATTGCAAAAACAACACACTAAACGGAGTATGTGTTTCAGTCAATGATTACGCAAATGTCAATGTGAAATTCGAAAATACTCCTTGCAACATCAATCAAAGCACAAGCGGATATTTTGATATAATCGCGTTCTTACCATTTGTTGAGCCATTTATCGACGGCTATTTATCTGGGATGTTTGGAACAATGACCATATCAGCCCCGCAGATAGAAAAAGTCGCAAGCGAACTTGTCGTTGACTATGCTTTCAATGCAGGCGCAATTCAATTAAATACAACAATTCTTAATCAAAAAATTGGCGCAACATTGAAAGATAATATTATATATCTTGAAATTAGTGGACTAAAATACAAGTTTGGCATCAATGAAATTGATGATATCATCGACTTAGTATGTCGTGAGTTTGACATTACAATCAACAAAACAATGGAAGATGAATTCTCGCTTGACAATATCAATTTTGGAGATATCGGTTTTGAACTTTTGAATGATAAAAACTTGCAAATTACATACAAAAATTTGACTTTGCTTTTGAGTATTGAGAAAGGGTTTGTCGCAAGTGTCGAATTTGACGATGTAGCAGTTTCGCTCACGCAAAAAGTCGGCGCAAAGGCAATTACACTTGAAAGTGCGGACAAATATTTGCCGATATTTGGTGCGATTGAAAAAGCAAGTGCAATCTATTCAATTATAAGTGACGGCAAAGTGTCATTCGACCTAGATTTTACATACGATACAATCAAAGTTACTGGGAATGCAAGTATTGACTATAAAACGGTTATGCAGACCAAAAACATTTCTGACCTAAAAATTAGTGCAACACTTGTTGCGTTCGAAAAATCTGTAAATATCGATTTGCAAAACAATGTATTATATGTAAACTTTGACGGAATAAAAGTGAAATTTGCACTCAGCGATATTGATACAATGCTTGAGTGGCTTGAAAGTGAATTTAATGTTAAAATTGACACAAACGCCAATGTTGACATCGACTTTAAAACGCTACTTAAATCAATTTGTCAAAGCGATCAAAATATAATGAATATTGAAACAAGTTTGCTAAGCGCAATACTTACATTTGAAAATAACGATATTCAATCAATATCTGTCAACTATGACAAAATTAGCGCAAAAATTGCAATCACAAACAATTTTGAAATTCGCAACATAATTAGCGAAAATTACAGCAATGTTGTCGATTTATTGCCGGTATGTAGCAAAATTTTGCAGGTATACTATACAAAATCGATTGCACTCGATGCTGAAATTAGCGCAAAATTGTTAGGGTACGACCAAATATTTGACGCAAGCATAAGCGTTGATTACAGCGATAAAATCAAAATTGATTTAGTTGCCGAATTTAAAGGACTTACTGCTACTATTTATGTGCGTGGAAGTACAATTTATGTTGACTTTGCAAATCTAAAAATACAATTTGTTGAAAGTGATTTATTGCAAATAGTTGACTTTGCGAATCGTAACTTTGGCGCAAATTTGATTGCACCAACCGAAAGCGGAATTGAAGGAAATATGGTTGTCGACTTTGTCAACAAAAACTTTAACTTGGGTTTTGAACTCCCATATTTGGGGGATATAAACACAAAAGCAAAAGACATAAATCTTGACCAAATCATCGATACAATTAAAAAATTCGATTTCTCAACATTCGGAACATTTACATTGAATGATAATAAATTTGATATGAACATCAGTACAGGTTCAATCAGTCTTGACCTTGCCAAAATTCTAGACGTTGTTGTCGATTTTGAAGAAGTTAGAGCCAATGCTTCAATCATTGCAACAAGTGAAGCAGTCAAAATCGTACAAATCAATGGGAAAGATTATGCTACAGTTGATGAATTGTTAAATACAATTCAGTGCGTCATCGACACCCTAAACACACAAAGATATACAGTCAGCGCAAGCACGCAAGTATATAATGGGCAAACAAAGCGTTTTGACGGTTCAATCAAAGCAAGTCTTGATATAAGTGGAGAGCAAAAATTGTTCCACGGCGTCGCAACACTTAACGGCGAACAAGATATTTCAGTTACGCTTGACTTTGACGGCACGTATATTTATGTCAACTATAGTGGACTAAAACTCAAAATTCATAAAACAAACATCAAAGAAATCGCGGGCATTGTTATGGCAGTGTTTGGATATGATATTAATAGTTTGGGAATCTTTGGAGATGTAGATTTAGGTAATTTAAACTTTGACAACTTCCAAAACGCAATGCCAAACATCGACCTTGGTGACCCATTCGCAATGCTCAAACTTGTACAAAGCATAAAATATTCAAATGGCGCGCTAACAATCAACCTCGACGGCAAGAAAATCAGTGGAAATACCAACGCGCAAACAATGACGCTTAATATCAGTACAGCAAACGGCGAACTCAGCCATTTTGACCTTAATAATATGTACACAGGCGTTACATCAAGCGAATATTTCAATCTCAATATTGATTTTGTTGACTATGCGGGCGTTCCAGCCGTTTCGGGTACCTACTTTGATATTAGCAGTATCAGCCAATTGCTTAAAGGGGTTATCAATACGTCAGAACTCAACGACTACCACATTACCGCTACACTTGATATCAAAATGACAATTATAGGAATAGATATTGACTGGAATATACCAATTGATATTCAAATCAAACTTGTCAATAAACGCCCAGTGATTAAAGCTGTCATTGGACCTATGCCGTCAGTCGAAGGTGTGAATAATGATGTTAAATTCATAGTGGGAGATTGGGTAGACGGGATATATAAGTCAAAAGATAGATATATCAATATCTACTATCTAGATGAAAATGTTTATATTCACAGGACGGAAAATGTCGCAAAAACACTAAATAGAACGCGCCTATATGAAAAGAAAACAATGGTTCATTACACAACATTCCTTGATAACATAATGTATTACGTGCAGTATATGACAGGGTTCACGGACTCAATTATGAGCGCAATCAATGAATCAATGGAAAAAGCAAAAAATAGAGAAAATCCAATCGATATGGGCAACGTTTTACTAGACTATAATAATGATAACGGCAACTATAACCTAAAACTCAATTTGAAAGAAATTTCAAATGATGAAAAACTTGATTCAATCGCAATTAGCATTAAACCATCATTCGTTGAGTCGGCGCAAAAAGAATACGTAACCGACCTAACAATGCAAATGGTAATGCCACTTGCAGACGGCGTCAATATGAATCTTGAAAGCAATGATATGAAACTCATTGACATCGGCGAAACACTTGACCTAAGTAGCGTCTATAACTATGCAAATTCATACACCTATGCCGAAGGCGCAGAATGGACGGCTAGCGAAAGTGATTGGGAATGTCAAAAAACAGTTTCATACACAATGAGTTTTGAAACAAACGGCGGAGCAAGTGTCGCTAATATCACATGCGCACCGAGTTCAACAATCAGTTTACCAACCTATGCAAATCGTGAAGTTGTTTCGGGCAACACCAAAACGACGTATCGCTTTGACGGTTGGTACACGAGCGAAACGTTCGACGACGGCACAAAATTTGACAGCAATAAAATGTCGCGTCAAGATATAAAGTTATACGCAAAATGGACTGAAATTGCACGTGTCAATATGTACACAATCAACTTTGTTACAAACGGTGGTGCAAGCGTTTCAAACATCAACCAGTATGAGGGTTATGCAATTAATTTGCCAACCTACGATGACCGAATTGAAATAACGGACACCGAAAAAACGACCTACCGCTTTGTCGGTTGGTATACAACAGAAAACTTTGACGAAAGCACAAAGTTTGAATTAACATCAATGCCAAGCGAAAGCGTAACCTTGTATGCTAAGTGGGAAGTTGTCAGTAACTACCAAAAACAAATAATCAACTTTATCGACGGTGACCAAGTTATTCGTACAATTTCAGGTTTCTACGGCGATGAAATAACGCTTTCAAGCCTAGAAAACAAGGAAATTTCGACAGAAACATCATATGAACTCTATGAGTTTGATGGGTGGTTCAAATCAAGTGCATATGAAATTGAAACATTGTTTGAAAGCAATTTAATGCCAAACGAAAGTTTTGATTTGTACGCAAAGTGGAATTTGATAGTTTCAAATCAAACCTTGACATTATTTGACGGCGGGAGCACAATTTCAACAATCAAAGCTAATGTTGGAGAAACAATTTCTTTGCCAATTTATCAAACACAAGTTATCGACAATATAACAAATCATACGAGAATAACGCGCACATTTGTGGGCTGGTTCACAACTCAAAATTTTGCGGATGGAACAATTTTTACAGCAACACAAATGCCGATATCGGGAATGTATCTCTATGCTAAATGGGATGAAAAAGTTGAAACAATCTATTCCGTCAAAATCACAAATGCAGGGACAATAGTGTACAATGAAATTGTGCTTAGTGGTACAACTATAGCAATGAATACTATTGACGGCTACAAAGATTCAACACTTGTCTACTCAAGCGCAAATTTTGCGGAAAATACAAAGGTTGAGAATTTCACAATCTCAAATGATAGCGCGTGGTATTTGAGAAATAAATTTACTATCAATGTTTACTCCAAATACTCATCAAGTTTGAGTGCTACTTATTCACAAACATATGAATTGTATGAGGGTTCAAGCGTAACATTACCGTCATTCTCAATGCTTTCAACAAATTGGGGTTCCTATACGAGTGAATATACATTCGGCGGGTATTCATTCAATAACACAGCCATAAAAGCCGGCACAGTAACAACACCAAACGGTAATTGCACATACATCGCAATTTGGACTGAAACGCAATGGTGCACAGTCACGTTTGACGTGAACGCGTGGACAAAACCAAGTTGGTGGAGTATAAGCAAATGGTGCAAATCTCCTACAGATATTTCATCGGTTTCAAATACAAGTAATAATCAAATTCGTATTAAACGCGGAAGCAGTTTAAATACAAGTAATTATGTTGCTACTTGTAAATGTAAATATGCTGTAACTTATAACTTTATTACTGAAGCGTGGACAACTGATTCTAGTGCTAAGAACTTGAATTGGGCAAAGGGTTCTAACAATAGTTATGATGCTAAAGTAATAACTATCAACAGCAATTGCACCTTAAAACCTGTTTGGAAAGAAAAATAATTTATTATTAAAGTTAATAATTTCCAAGAAAAATAGAAATTGCGAAAGCGGTTTCTATTTTTTGTTGTTGCGAACACTATTAAAGTTGGACAATGAAACAAAATTTACACATTGTTATAAAACAATTGCATTTTGTGAGAAAAATTTGTTATAATAAAACAAGTTTATGGCAAAATGTTTGTTTCAATATTATTTACACATAGCGCACAATATAACCAAACTCATTGTGTAAATGTGCATAAATAGTGCAAAATATAATGACATCACGTGTAAATTATTTCAAAAACAATTTTTGCGAACCAAATGGAAGGGAAAATGTTAAAAATCGAAAATTTATCATATAAAGTCGAAAATCAAGAAATACTAAAAGGTATCGACTTTGAGTTTGAAAAAGGAAAATTTTATGTAATTACGGGGCACAACGGGGCTGGCAAGTCCACACTTGCAAAATGTCTTATGGGGCTATATAAAGCGGACGGCAAAATTTTACTAAACGGGCAAGACATAACAAACAAGTCAATTGATGAGCGCGCCCACTTAGGAATGGGCTTTGCGTTTCAACAACCAGTTACATTCAAAGGCGTTAGGGTTATTGATATACTAAAAATTTCGGGTAAAAAATTCCCCGACTTTGAAAACGTATTGCAACGAGTTGGACTTGACCCCGCCGAATATTTGTTTCGTGAACTCAACGCAACTCTTTCAGGTGGCGAACTCAAACGCATTGAACTCGCAAGTGTCTTACTTCGCGACATATCTGTTGGCATATTCGACGAACCCGAAGCAGGTATTGACCTTTGGAGTTTTAACAACCTTAGCAACGTGTTTTCAGAATTTCGCAACAGTGAAAGAACAATGATTGTAATTAGCCACCAAGAAAGAGTTATGAAACTCGCCGATGAAATCATTTTGATGCAAAATGGCAAGATTGAAAAATTCGGCGCACGCGACGAAATGTTAGGAAAACTAAACACTGATTAAAAAATTCAGCTTGTAAGCGCACATACAGCGTATATATATGGCAAGGAATAATTGAATATATAATAAGGAATAATATGATTAAAGATATTGAAAAAATAAAAACTGAAATTCTGCAAAAAATTGCGGATATCAAAGAGTTCCCGCAGGGCGCACACAACTTGCGTCTTAACGGAAAGGGTGTCGAACGAGTAAATTCGCAAAACATCGAAATCATACCAAAGAAAGATGGAACAGGTATTGACATCTTTGTTGCGCCCAACACAAAAAATGAATCTGCATACATTCCCGTCATCTTAACCGAGAGCGGACTTCACGACATAGTGTATAATGATTTTCATATTGGACAAAACGCCGACGTCGTCATCGTCGCAGGTTGTGGCATTCACAACGACGCCGAATGTGATTCATCGCACAACGGCATACATACGTTTTACATTGAAAAAGGCGCACGCGTCAAGTACATCGAAAAGCACTATGGGCAAGGTGTTGGACAGAAGAACCTCAGCCCACTCACGCAAGTATATCTTGACGAAAACGCAACAATGATTATGGACACTCTACAACTCGAGGGCGTTGACTATGCCGTTCGTACAACAAAAGGCGAACTTAAGGACAAAGCTACGCTTATTGTCAATGAAAAGATTTTGACTCAAAACGCGCAATTTGCGTCTTCTGTGTTTGATGTTAAGCTTTTCGGAACAACTGCGTCTACAAAAATAACGTCGCGCGCCGTTGCAAAAGACGACTCAAAGCAAGAGTTCCACTCCAATGTTACAGGGACGTGTGAGTGCTTTGGGCACGTCGAGTGCGATGCAATTTTGATGAACAAAGCGCAAATAATCGCGATTCCACAAATTTCTGCACTTTCAAGCGACGCGCAACTTATCCACGAAGCCACAATTGGCAAAATCGCGGGCGCACAACTAGAAAAATTGCTCACGCTCGGATTAAATGAAAAAGAAGCAGAAAATTTTATCATCAACGGATTCTTGAGTATATAGCATTCATAAATCGCTATATGTTGGTATTTACTTCAAATATTCTTTGATTTCTAACGAAAAAACGACAAATTTGCTTTAGCATCTTGACAAATTTTAAAATATTGGTATAATATATCCAAAGAGGGAAAGAATGGCATTCAATTTTATAGCAAAGCAAGAAGATATTTTCAAAATTTTAATGTCTGAACGCGAAAAAGCGCGCATAAGCACCGAAGCAACTAGAGATTCATTTGAAGTGTTGGACGAAATAAAGAAGAAAGAAAAAACAATTTTACCAACAACAATAGAAACGCTAGACGAATATTATCGTACCAAAGGCGCAAACAAATTGTTGGAATACATTTTAGTTGCCGACGAATTGTACATAATTTGCAACCAATTTTTGTCGTTTGCAACAGTTACGCACGAAGAAATGGAGAAGCTCAATAGACAAATAAGCATAAGGTTCAAAATGTATATGGATTATCCGCTTACCCAACGAGAAAAAGACGAGTATATTCCATTTGAAATGCAAGACCTAAACGAAATGTTAAGATATATCTATGTTTGGGATATAGACCACGCGCTTATGCCACGAATGCGTTGGATGGACGGAACAAAATTATTTGACAGCAATTTTGGCAAAGAAGGAGTAATGGAACTTTGCGAAAAAGAAGGGCACGGTGGCTATGTTAGAAGTGTGAGAGAGAAATTCAAAGAAGCAACTAAACAAGCGACTGATTGGATGAACAATACATTTTTCAAACACTGGGAAATTTTAGCCTACAATATGGAACAACTTAACACAGTAATGGAGTATACACCTATCCACTCGTGCGATTATGACGATGGTTCCCGCGCGCCTATCGGTTACCCTGAGGACAAACAATATTATGGAAAATGTTATGGAGAAATGGCAGAAGAATACAGAAATAAAATTAGAAAACAAAGAAGTCAAGAACAAGGGAGAGAAATGTAATGGAAATTAAGAAAGATATGCGCATTGCCGATGTTTTGGAAATCGCGCCAGACACAGCCGAAATTTTTATGGGTTTTGGAATGCATTGTTTCGCTTGCCCAATGGGTTCAATGGAAACCCTAGAAGAAGCGTCCGCAGTACACGGCATTGACCTAAATGATTTACTCAAAAAATTAAATGAATCTATCAACAAAAAATAGGAGGATTGAACAATGGCTGAAAATAATGAAGATTTGAAGAAAAAAGAAGAAGCAAATTTTTTTGATGAAGAAAGAATAATTAATGATAGCGCGCAAAATAAAAACAATAACAGCGACGACAGCGGAGTAGGCGATTCAAATACAAATGAAGCAACGCAAGTTGCGGAAAAGCAAAATGATGATGGAAATTCACCTGATGTTAAAATTAGCGATGGCGCAGACTCGACAGATGAGAAAGATACAAAAGAAGTGTCGGAATCTGAAAAGTCGGATGATGCAGTACCAACAGTGGAATCTTATGTTCCAGAACCAGAACCTGAAGAAGAATTATCGGAACCTACAAATGAGTTTGCGGATAATTTTGACGCCAAAAGCAAAATTAATTTGAATACATACAAGAAAAAAACAAAATCAAAAAAACCAATTAGAAATTTCATTGCCGAAGTGTGCGATATGAAAGGCTACAAGAAAGCGGACAATGAAAGAAGGAAAAAAGAAGGTAAGCCAGAAATCAAGATGTCAAAAAAACTCGCAGCTGCAAATCTTATTTGGTTGGGAGCAAAAATTACTGTTGCTTGTACCGTTTTCGGACCAATTGTGGGGTGTTGGCTTGCTATGCATTACACCAATCACGAATTTGCAACTAGAGTTGAACAAAAAGCAGTAAATTTTGGTAAATTCTTTACTTCATTAGAAGGTGGCAAAGGTCCATCTAGATAATATATGGAGCAACATATTTTGAATTTTTAAATTACATCACTAAACTAGTTTTGTAGAATATATAAATTTTGTAGAATATATAAATATTGATTATATTATATAATATTACATAATAATTAAAATAGAAAATAAAATTAAATATCTTAGCACGGAGTGGTTAGCATACGCTACCACTCTTTTGTATTGAATATTTTTTTCATCAAGTGAAACTCTATAAATAGTAGTAAAATTTACTTTAGCAAATCATTATAATTTTTTCTTAAATTTCGTTATTAGCTACTATGAAATTCGCTTTGAGAAATAACAACAAAAAAAAGTTTAAAATTCTTTAAAAAACTTTGTCAAAAGGGTTGACTTTTCTTTATAAATAGAGTATAATCTAAACACTGTGAATGGGATGAAGTTGGAAGTTACTACTAAGATGCTAGTCTTAGTGGAGAATTTCGATGGACAAATGTCTAGCAAAATTTAGGCGACTAATCTATTACATAATTTTTTATTTTTTTTAATTCACAGATAGATACACACGGGCAAGTGTATTAAAAATAAAAATTTTTCTTTGCCGAAAATAGATTAGGATAGGAGGAAACAATTTATGGCAACTACAAAAATTAGAATTAAGTTGAAATCATATGATCACAACTTGATTGACAACGCTGCGAATAAAATAGTCGATGCAGCGCAAAGGTCGGGCGCACAAATTTCAGGCCCGATTCCACTTCCAACACAAAAGGAAGTGATTACAATCATCAGAGCTCCGTTCAAGTACAAAGACTCACGTGAGCAATTTGAAATCAGAACACACAAACGCTTGATTGATATCTACAGTCCATCAACAAAGGTTGTCGATAGTTTGACAAAACTTGACTTGCCAGCCGGTGTCGATATCAAGATAAAGCTCTAATTTAGTAAGGAGAGAATTATGGAAAAAGCAATTTTAGGAAAGAAATTGGGTATGACACAGGTTTTCGCAGACAATGGAACTGTAATTCCTGTAACGGTCATTCAAGCGGGCCCGTGTTTTGTTACACAAGTTAAGACTGTCGAAACTGACGGCTACAATGCAATCGTTGTTGGCTTTGAAGATAAGAAAGAGAAACTTGTGAATAAACCAGAAATGGGGCTCTTCAAAAAAGCGGAGATCACACCAAAGAGACACCTACGCGAATTTAGACTTGAAAATGCAAATGAGTACAAAGTTGGTCAAGAAATTAAGTGCGACATCTTTAATGCTGATGAACTTGTTGACGCAAGCGCAATTTCGAAAGGACACGGGTTTAGTGGTATGATTAAGAGATGGGGCGCTCATCACCAAAGAAATACTCACGGTGGTAATAAGGTTCATAGAGCGGTCGGCTCACTCGGCGCAACAACTGCAATTGCAAGAGTTTGCCCAGGACGTCATATGCCGGGGCAATATGGCAATGTAAAAAAGACTGTTTTGAACCTAACAGTTGTAAAAGTCGACACAGCACGCAATCTTATTTTAGTTAAAGGCGCTGTCCCAGGTGCACGCGGTGCATTAGTAACACTAAAAGACGCTGTAAAGGCATAAGGAGAAAACTATGGCAAAAATAGATGTATTTGATATGACTGGGGCTAAGGCGGGAACGATGACACTCAGCGACGAAGTTTTTGGCGCTGAATATAATGAATCTCTTATTCACCAAGTTGTCAAAGCGTACCTTGCTAATCAACGTCAAGGCACAAAGAGCACGCTCACACGTAGCGAAGTCCGCGGACACGCTAAAAAACCTTGGAGACAAAAAGGCACAGGTCGTGCGCGTCATGGTTCTACAAAAGGACCGCAATGGAGAGGTGGTGGAGTTGTGTTTGCACCAAAGCCACGCGATTTTTCACAAAAAATCAACAAACAAATGAAGAGAGGGGCATTTATTAGTGCAATCAGTACAAAACTTGCTCAAAATGACATTGTTGTTGTGAATGAGTTGAAATTGGAAGCTCCAAAAACTAAAGAAATGAAAAAGATTTTGGACAATTTCAAAATTAATAAGAGTGCGCTTGTTGTTTTGAAGGGAAGCGATGAGAATATTATTCGCGCAAGCGGAAATATTCCAAAAGTTAATGTTTGCGACAGCGAATTGTTAAATGTTTATCAAATTGTTGCAACAAACAAACTTATTCTTACGCAAGAAGCCATTAAATCTATCGAGGAGGCTTATAAGGCATAATGAACGCTTACGATATTATTAAGAAACCGCTTTTGACAGAAAAATCATACGCCGACATTCAAGGCAAGAAATATTGGTTCATTGTCGACAAGAAGGCAACAAAAGTTGACGTAAAAAACGCGGTTGAAGAAATTTTTAAAGTAAAAGTTGCCAAGGTTACAACGGCAGTTATGCCAGGGAAACCTAAGACACACAAAGCTGGAAAGAAAAAGTCAATTGATATTACTACTTCGGAATACAAGAAAGCTTGCGTTATTCTTACTAAGGAAAGCAAAGCTATTGAGTTCTTTGAGAGTTTAAGTTAAGGAGGAAAAAATAATGGCAGTAAAAAGACATAATCCGACAACTCCGTCAATGCGTTTCATTGTTACTTCTTCCTTTGAGGAAATCACAAAGACAACGCCGGAAAAGTCATTGCTTGCTACAAAGAGAAGTAAAGCAGGCAGAAATAATCAAGGCAAAATTACAGTTCGTCACCAAGGCGGTGGCGTTAGAAAACACTACAGAATTATTGACTTTAAAAGAAATAAAGACGACGTCAAAGCAAAGGTTGTTGCTATTGAATACGACCCTAACCGTTCTGCATACATTGCATTGCTTCAATATGTAGACGGCGAAAAGAGATATATTCTTGCGCCAGTTGGTTTGACAGTTGGAGCTGAAGTTATGAGTGGCGAGAATGCCGAAATCAGAGTTGGTAACGCTCTTCCACTTGCTAAAATTCCTGTAGGTTCTATTGTTCACAATATTGAATTGCACCCAGGTAGAGGCGGTCAATTTGCTCGTTCAGCAGGAATCAGCGCAAGATTGATGGCGAAAGAGGGTAATTACGCAACACTCAAAATGCCGTCAGGCGAAATGAGAATGGTTCTCGTCGCTTGCCGTGCAACAATTGGGCAAGTCGGCAATGTCGACTATTCAAACACAAAAGTCGGAAAGGCAGGCGCAAATCGCCACAGGGGTATTCGTCCAACAGTTCGTGGTTCTGCAATGAACCCAGTTGACCACCCTCACGGCGGTGGTGAAGGTAAAGCACCTATCGGTAGAAAGAATCCTATGACACCATGGGGCAAACCTGCTCTTGGCTTGAAAACTCGCAAGAAAACAAAATCTAACAGATTGATAGTCAAAAGGGCTAAATAAGGTGGAAGAAAATGAGTAGAAGTTTAAAGAAGAAACCTTTCGTCGAAGAAAGATTGATGAAGCGCATTCAAGAAATGAATGCGAGTGGTCAAAAGAAAGTCGTTAAGACTTGGTCAAGAGCATCAACGATTTATCCAGAATTTATTGGACACACTATCGCTGTTCACAATGGGAAGAAATTTATTCCAGTATATTGTTCTGTTGAATTAGTTGGACACAAGTTGGGTGAATTCGCACCTACAAGAACATACCGCGGTCATGCTGGCGACAAAACAGCAAAAAAGGGTAAGTAAGGAGAAATATAGATGGCAAAAAGAATTAGAGAAAAAGCCCTCAAACGTGCTCAAAATAAGGACACAAGACCTTGCGCAACAGCAAGATATATTCGCATCAGTCCTTCCAAAGTTAATCTAGTACTTAGCACGATTAGAGGTAAGAAAGTTGATGAAGCCCTCGCAATTCTCAAGTATCTTCCTAATGGCGCTAGCGAAGAAGTTTACAAGGTTGTAAAGAGTGCAGTCGCAAATGCTGAGAACAACTTGGGAATGAATAGGGACGAACTTGTGGTCAGTGAAGCATATGCAAATGCTGGTCCTACATTAAAGAGAGTTCTTCCACGTGGTCGTGGAAGTATGGATGTGATTTTGAAGAGAACAAGCCACATCACTGTTAAATTAGCTGAAGAAGGAGGGGCAAAGTAACTATGGGTCAAAAAGTAAGTCCACATGGACTCAGAGTTGGTATCAACAAGGGTTGGAGTTCAGTATGGTATGCTGACAAAGCAGACTTTGCTAAAAATCTCCTTGAAGATAACAAGATTAGAGAAGCATTGAAATCAAAGTATTACAATGCAAATATTTCAAGCATCGAAATTGAAAGAACAAATTCGAATTTGATTATCAATATCAATACTGGACGTCCAGGTATGTTGATTGGTCAAAAAGGTGCAGGAATTGAAGTAATCAAAAAGGAACTTGCAAAAGTTGTTGATTGCAAGAACATTATTTTGAACATCAAAGAAGTTAAGAAAATTGACCTTGATGCACAACTCATTGCCGAAGGAATCGCAACGCAACTTGAAAAGCGTGTTGCGTTCAAGCGCGCAATCAAAGACGCATTGCCTCGCGTTATGAAGGCAGGCGCTGAGGGTGTGAAAATCACAGTTGGCGGACGTTTGAACGGGGCAGAAATTGCTCGTTCTGAAAGCTTCCACTTGGGTTCACTTCCTTTGCAAACTTTGCGTGCTGATATTGATTACGGCACAGCAAGCGCAAAAACAACTTATGGTGTTATTGGCGTTAAGGTTTGGGTTTACAAGGGAAATATCCTTGGCAAGAAAAAAGCAACACAAAAAATGACTAATATGGGAGGAAACGAATAATGTTAATGCCCAAAAGAGTGAAACACAGAAAGCAATTTCGTGGTAGAATGACAGGTAAAGCAACAAGAAACAATAAGATTTCTTATGGTGATTATGCACTTGTTGCACAAGAATCAGGTTGGATTACAACCAACCAAATTGAAGCGATAAGAGTCGCTGCTAACCGTTATATGAAAAGACAAGGGCAATTGTGGGTTAAAATATTCCCTCATAAGCCTATAACAAGCAAGCCTCTCGGTGTTCGTATGGGTGGCGGTAAAGGCCAACCTGAACAATGGGTTGCGGTGGTAAAGACTGGGACTATTATTATGGAACTTGGCGGAGTTTCTGAAGAAATCGCCAAAGAAGCATTAAGACTAGCGAGCCACAAACTTCCAGTATTGACAAAGTTTGTCAAGAAAGAAGACCAAAATAAAGAAGAAGGTGGGAGAGAGTAATGAAAGCAAAAGATTTGAAAGAATTGACAAATGATGAACTTGAAAATAAGTACAAGACGCTCAAAAGCGAACTCTTTAACTTGAGATTCTCTCACGCAACGGGGCAACTTGCTAATCCAATGCAAATAAATAACACCAAAAAGGATATTGCAAGAGTTTTGACAATCTTAAAACAAAGACAAAGTCAAAATTCAAGCAATAACTAATGGGAGGGTCTAAGATGGAAAACATACAAAGAAATGACCGCAAAATCCGTGAGGGTATCGTGGTTAGCGATAAAATGGATAAAACCATTGTTGTTGAAGTTAGAAGTAGAAAACACTCAAAAGTTGGTAAAGTTATGAATAGTACTAAAAAGTATAAAGTTCACGATGAAAACAATGAGTGTGAAATTGGCGATAGAGTCGAAATCGCAGAAACAAGACATTTGAGCAAGGATAAATTTTTCAGACTTGTCAGAATTATTGAAAAGAAGAAATAATCTATCAGGAGGAAATTATGATTCAACCACAATCAATTTTAAAGGTTGCTGATAACACTGGTGCAAAAACAGTAATGTGCATTCGTGTTCTTGGCGGTTCACATAGAAAGAGTGGAAATATTGGCGACATCATTGTAGCGTCTGTTAAGACTGCAACTCCTGGTGGCGTCGTTAAGAAAGGCGATGTTGTCAAGTGTGTTATTGTCCGCACAGTTAGTGGTGTGCGCCGTGAAGATGGCTCATACATCAAATTTAGTGACAACGCTGCTGTTGTCATCGATAAAGATAAACAACCACGTGGGACTCGTATTTTTGGACCTGTTGCAAGAGAAATTCGTGACGCAGGCTACTTGAAAATATCAAGTCTTGCTCAAGAGGTACTATAAGGGAGGAGATTATGGCAAAATTAAGCGTTAAGAAAGGCGACAATGTGCTCGTTATTGCCGGCAAAGATAAAGGCAAAACTGGAAAAATTTTGGTTTCCTACCCTGAAGATAGCAGAGTACTTGTTGAAAAAGTAAATATTGTGACAAAGGCAAAGAAGCCGAAGAGTGCGCAAGAAAAGGGCGGAATTTTTAAAGAGGAAGCTCCTATTGACGCGTCGAACGTAATGGTGCTTTGCCCGTCGTGCGGAAAGGCAACTAGAGTTGCTCACGCAGTTGTGGATGGAAAGAAAGTTCGCACCTGTAAAAAATGTGGTGCAAGCTTAGATTCTGCAAAAACTAAGAAAGTAGCAAAGAAAGAAAAGTCGAAAGCAAAAGCAGAAAAAACTGATGCTTCTGGTACAGAAGCAGAAGAGAGTTCTCAAGAATAATAGGAATCAACCCGTAGGAGGAAATAATGGCAAAAAATGAAATGCCAAGACTTCAAGAGAAATATCTTAAAGAAGTTAGAAAGAACCTTATGGCTGAACTTGGCTATAAGAACATTAATGAAGTTCCAAAACTCGAAAAAATTGTTTTGAATATGGGACTTGGTGATGTCAAAGACAACTCAAAATCTTTCAATCAAACAGTTGAAGAACTTGGGCTAATTTCTGGGCAAAAACCTATTGTTACAAAAGCAAAAAAATCTATTTCAAACTTTAAATTGAGAGAGAAACAAAGTGTTGGCGCTAAGGTAACTTTGCGTGGAACAAATATGTATGAATTTTTTGACAGATTTGTATCAATAGTTCTTCCACGTGTCCGTGACTTTGATGGCGTGTCAACAAAATCATTTGACGGTCGAGGAAATTATAACCTAGGTGTCAAAGAACAATTGATTTTCCCTGAAATCAGTTATGAAAATATTGAAAAAGTAAGGGGACTTGATATTTGTTTCGTAACAACTGCAAAATCTAATGAAGAGGCAAAGGCATTGCTTACAGCACTTGGTATGCCTTTCAGGAAGTAGGAGGAAAAAATGGCTAGAAAAGCGTTGGTTGTAAAACAACAAAGAAAACAAAAGTTCTCGACAAGAGAATACACTCGTTGCTCTATCTGTGGGCGTCCTCATGCAGTTTTGAGAAAATATGGAATATGCAGAATTTGCTTCCGCGAATTAGCGTATAAAGGCGAAATTCCGGGCGTAAAAAAGGCAAGCTGGTAAGGAGGAGAATGAGAAATGACGACTAATGACCCAATAGCAGATATGCTCACAAGAATTAGAAATGCTTTGATGGTTAGACACGAAAAGGTTGCAATACCTAGTTCAACTATCAAGAAGAGTATAGCTGACATTTTATTGGCTGAAGGTTTCATCAACGGTTTTACAGTTGAAGAAAACAATGGAAAGCCAGAAATCGTTATCGAATTAAAGTATAGCGATAAAAAACACAGCGTTATTGGCGGACTTAAGAGAATCTCCAAACCTGGTTTGCGTGTATATGCAGGGGTAGAAGATTTACCTAAAGTTCTCAATGGGCTTGGAATTGCAATAGTTTCGACTAGCAAGGGATTAATGACGGATGAACAGGCAAGAGAAGCCAATCTTGGTGGCGAAATAATTGCCTATGTGTGGTAATGGGAGGAGTATAATATGTCAAGAATCGGTAGACATCCAATCACTATCCCAGCTAACACACAGGTTGAATTCAAGGATGGAAATGTAGTCCTTGTTAAAGGCCAGCTGGGACAATTGGAAAGAAAATTTAATAAAGAAATTTCATTTGAAAAAGATGGAGACACAATCAAGGTTATTCGTTGCGATGATTCAAAAGAAGCGCGCGCATTGCACGGGCTTTCAAGAACATTGCTTAACAATATGATTGAGGGTGTTACACACGGTTTCACGAAGAAACTAATCGTTAATGGTGTCGGTTTCAAGGCTCAAAAGCAAGGGAACAAATTAGTTCTCGAACTTGGGTTCTCGAAACCAAAGGAAGTGCTTGATGCTGATGGCGTTACGACAAGTTGCCCTACAATTACTGAAGTTGAAGTAAAAGGGATAGATAAAGAAAAAGTCGGTCAATTCGCAGCGAAAATTCGCGACATTAAGAGAGTTGAACCTTATCACTTGTACGGCATTCGTTATGCTGATGAAGTTGTGATAAAGAAAGAAGGCAGTAAGACTGCAGGTAAGAAATAGGGAGTAGATAATGATTATTAAAGAAGACAAAAATCAGTTGAGAAAACTTCGCCATTTTAGAGTTAGAAACAAGGTTTCTGGCACGGCAGAACGTCCTAGATTGAACGTTTATAGAAGCACTACTCACATCTATGCGCAAATCATTGACGATACGCGTGGTGTAACTCTTGCCAGCGCGTCTACTGTTGAAAAGGCGCTCGCTGACAAATTGAATGGGAAAACAAAAAAAGAACAAGCACAAATTATTGGCAATATTATTGCTGAACGCGCTATTGATAAGGGTATCAAAACCGTAGTTTTTGACCGCGGAGGATATTTGTATACCGGCCGTGTTAAAGAACTTGCTGAAGGTGCGAGAAGTTCAGGGTTGGTGCTATAATGGAGGAAATTATGGAAAATAATGAAGAAGTTAAAGTAACCGTTGAACAACCAGAAGTAGTTGAAAATGCTGTTGAAGCTCCTAAGAGCAACAACAAAGATAGACGTGGCGGTAAGTTTGATAAGAATAAGAAATTTGGCAAACGCGATGACAAACGTCGTCGCGATGACAGAAAACCTCGTGATGAAATGGAAAGTCGCGTTGTTTCAAGACGTAGAGTTTCCAAATCAGTTAAAGGTGGCGACATTCCTACGTACTCAGTGCTTGTTGTAGTTGGGGACAAGAAAGGAAAAGTTGGTGTTGGGCACGGTAAATCGCGTGAACAATCTGATGCTGTGGAAAAAGCAATTAAGAATGCAAAAAAGAATATGGTTACAATCGCTATGAAAGGGACAACAATCCCACACGCGATTGAGGGCAGATTCAATACAAGCAAAATTATTTTGCTCCCAGCAAAGGAAGGTAATGGTATTATTGCTGGTGGCGCTGCTCGTGCAGTTGTTGAACTTGCAGGAATTCGTGACATTACAACAAAATTGCACGGTAGTTCAAATAAAGACAATTGTGTAAAAGCAACTCTTCAAGCTCTTATGAGCCTAAAAACACTTGAAGAAGTCAATAGATTACGCGGAAAGAATCAAAATATGGTAGAGGAGAACTAATTATGGAAAGCAAAGAAAATGTTGAAAACATCGAAGTTGCAGTAGCTGAAGCTAAACCAAAGAGAACTTCAAAACCTAAAAAAGAAAAAAAACAAATCAAAATTACTTTAATTAAGAGTGCTTGTTCAAGCAAACCTAATCAACGCAAAACAGTTGAAGCGCTTGGATTGAAAAAGCTCAATACAAGTAAAATCGTTGAAGACAACGAAGCAATTCGCGGAATGATTTTCACTATTAAGCACTTAGTTAAAGTTGAGGAACTTTAAGGAAGGAGGACATAGAGAATGAACATACACGAACTCAGTCCTGCTCCTAATTCCGCGAAAAAGGCAAAGCGCGTTGGTCGTGGTATAGGAAGTGGGCTTGGCAAAACTTCCGGCAGAGGACAAAAAGGACAAAATTCACGCAGTGGCGGTGGAGTAAGAATTGGATTTGAAGGTGGTCAAATGCCTTTGATTCGTAGACTTCCTCGTCGCGGATTCAACAATGCTAATTTCAAAAAACAATACACTATTATCAATGTTAGCGACTTGGAAAAGTTGGACGATGGTTCAGTTGTTGACGCTAAATTGTTATTAGAAAAGAACATAATCAGCAAAGTTGAAGATTATGGCGTTAAAGTTCTCGGCAATGGAGAATTGACTAAAAAATTAACTGTCAAAGCCGCTAAATTTACAAAATCAGCTCAAGAAAAGATTGAGAAAGCGAACGGCAGTATTGAGGTGCTATAATGTTTGAAAACTTGAGAGAGGCCTTTAAAGCCAAAGATGTTAGAAAGAAAATACTTTTGACTTTATTGATTTTGCTTATCTATAGAGTCGGGTGTTGGTTGCCAGTACCAGGTATAGCATTTGACTATTTTGAAGGAAGCAACGACTTTTTGTCGTTGTTGAGTGCAATAACGGGTGGTGCGTTATCAAATGGTGCATTTTTGGCGCTTGGCGTCGTTCCATATATTAGCGCGTCAATCATTATGCAACTGATGACGTTTGCAATTCCATCACTGCAAAGATTGTCTAAAATGGGAGAAACAGGACGTAAAAAGATTGCTCTTTATACAAGAATTGTTACTCTAATTTTAGCTATAGTTCAATCAATTGGTATTGTTTATGGATTTGGTGTATCTAAAATTCTAAACGAAAATGCTCTTGGCGGTGCGCCAACGTGGCTTATTGGTATGGTCGTAATATTGGTTTTGGTTGCTGGTGCTATGTTTACAATGTGGCTCGGCGAGAAAATCACTGACTTAGGAATAGGTAACGGACTTTCGCTTTTGGTGTTTGTCGGTATCGTCTCAAGTGCTGGAACAGCATTAATTAGTAGTCTTTCAGGTTTAGGAGAAAACATTGAATATTTGTGGGATATCTTAATTTTCCTTGCATTATTGTTGGTAATTTTTACTTTAATGACATTCGTAGATTTGTCTGTGAGAAAAATACCAGTCCAGTATGCAAAACAAATTAGAGGAAGGAAGATGTATGGCGGACAATCGACTAATATTCCTATCAAGGTAAATAGTTTTGGAGTTATGCCAATCATTTTCGCAATGAGTTTTATAATGTTTCCACAATACATTATGCAAATCTTTTGGCCATCATCTGACGCGTACCTATGGTACTCGGAGTATTTAGGTGTTGGTTCAGTGGTATACTTTGTTGCTTCTGCTATTTTGATTATGTTGTTTTCATATTTTTATGGCGGAATGGTTTTCAAGCCGGACGAAATCAGTAGACAATTGCAACAAAATGGTGGGTTTATCCCAGGTATTCGCGCGGGACAGCCAACCGCTGAATATATTACTAAAATTTCAAACAGAATAACATTTTTCGGGGCGATGTATCTCACATTTGTATTTATAGTCCCAACAATCTTGTTTAAGTATGCAACATTTGGTGGGGGACTTGTGAACGCGTTTACCGCAACAGGTATGCTCATCGTCGTCGCAGTTGCGCTTGAATTTGATAAACAATTGGAAGCACAATTGATGACAAGGCAATACAAAGGATTCTTAAAATAATGAATATTGTTTTACTTGGACCCCCCGCAAGTGGGAAAGGAACTTGCTCCGAATATCTTGAAAAAAAATGCAATATGACGCATATTTCAATGGGGGACCTTTTACGTAAAGCGTCAAAAGGTAATTCAAAGTATGCACAATTAATCAGTGAGGTTATATCGCAAGGCAAGATATTGTCAGAAGATATAACCACTGAAGTATTGCGCAATCATTTAACAGAAAAAGACCTTTATGACAACATTTTACTGGATGGATACCCACGCGGTATGATTTCAGTAGAGTTAATGGAAAATTTCCTTAAAATAGATTTAGTAATTGTGCTTGAAGCTAGTTTACAGGAAATTAAAAGAAGAGTTTTTAATAGATTAATTTGTCCTAAATGTAAAAGCATATATTCAAAATTGAATTGTGTTGAAATTTGCGACAAATGTCAAGTCGAACTTGTAACTAGAAATGATGATACAGAGGAAGTTTTGTTGACTCGTATGAACGAGTATCAAAAGTTTACTGTGCCAGTTATTGAGTACTATCAAAGTAAAGGCATTGTAAAATTTGTAAACTCAGAAAAAGATATTTACAAACAACTTGACGTAATAATAGACGAAATTAAATGATGGATTAAAATATGAATATTTTATTGATAGGAGCGCCAGGTAGTGGCAAGGGCACATTGTCCCAAAAACTTACTGAGAAATTTGGATTTCAACATCTTTCAACTGGCGACTTGTTTCGCGCAGAAATTGCTCGTGGTACAGAGCGCGGGAAGATCATCGACGAGGCAATAAGCAAGGGTTTTCTTGCGCCAAGCGATATCCTACTAGAAGTGATGAAAGACCAATTGTCGCAAGAACGCTATAAGGACAACGTTTTGCTTGATGGATTTGGTAAAACACTTGAAGAAGCAATTGAACTTGACAATTTCTATAATATTGATAAAGTCATCTACTTAGACGTCGATTATGACAATTTGCTTGGTCGAATACTAAGAAGACGAATTTGTCCAGATTGTGGAAATGTTACAACAGTTGACATTTCAGGCGAAATATGTGGCAAATGTGGCTCAAAATTAATTATTAGAAGTGACGACAGTGAGGAAGTTTTTGCTAATAGATTTAAAGTCTTTACTGAGAAAACTCTCCCAATCGTTGATTATTTTGCTAATCAAGGCGTATTGACTAGAATTGATGCAAACGATACCATAGATGAAAATTTTGTTAAAATTTGCAAAGCAATTAATAGAGATAAAACCCAAGAAGTTGAGCGATAACTCTTGAAATAGTTTATTCAATGTGTTATAATATAAAGAAGGGTAAAATGAACGTTCATATTAAGACAGCTAGCGAAATAGAGCATATGAGAGTTGCGTGTAAAATTACAGGCGATGCACTTAAAGTCGTAGAAGATAAAATTAGAGCAGGTATGACGACTAAGATGGTTGACGACATTGTTCGTGATTATATCCATTCTTGCAACGCAAAATGCTCATTCAAAAATTTGTATGGTTATCCCGCAAATGCGTGCGTGTCAATTAATGAAGAAATTGTGCACGGAATACCGAGCGCAAGTCGTAGAATTGAAGAAGGCGATATTGTTTCAGTTGACGTCGGCGCATATATAAAAGGTTTTCACGGCGATGCTGCTAGAACTTTTTGTATTGGACAAGTAAGTGATGAAAAGAAGAAACTTGTCAAAGTTACTGAAGAAAGCTTCTTTGAGGGTATCAAAGACATCAAGGCAAGTAATTTCGTTGGCGATATATCTTGCAAGGTGCAAGCGTATGCCGAATCAAATGGATTCAGCGTCGTTCGTATGCTTGAAGGGCACGGCGTTGGGCGTAATTTGCACGAACCCCCTTCAGTCCCAAACTATGGCAAACCAGGCACAGGTGCAAAACTTTATGCGGGGATGACAATCGCTATCGAACCAATGATTAATATGGGCAAAAAAGAAATTCTAATGCTAGACGATGATTGGACTATAGTGACCAAAGATGGCTTGCCAGCTTCTCACTATGAAAATACAGTTTTAATTACGGAAAATGGCGTTGAAATTTTGACGTTATAGGTGTTTTATGGAAATTGGAACAGTTGTAAGAAGCAAAGCAGGGCGGGACAAAGGAAAAGCTTATTGTGTGTACAAAATAGTTGACAGAGATTTTGTAGAACTTGTCAATGGGGATTTGAGAAAAATTGAAAACCCAAAGCGTAAGCGAATAAAACATTTAGACATTCTAAACTCAAGTGATTTGAAAAATAAATTGGACAAAGGACAAAAAATTTACGATTCAGATATCAAAGCGATATTGAATCCCTACAAACAAAGTTTTAATGGAGGTAACGATGCCTAGAGGTGAAGGAATTGAATTTGAAGGTATAGTTGTTGAGGTAATACGCAATGCTGTTTATAAGGTGAAATTACCAAATGAGCACATCATAGAAGCGTATGTAGCTGGACGACTTGCGCAAAGACATATTGAAGTTCTAGAAGGCGATAAAGTAACGGTTGAACTATCTCCTTATGACATCAATAAGGGTAGAATCACATATCGTGGTGATAAGAAGAAAAGAAATTAAGGCAAAGGAGCAAAGAAAATGAAAGTAAGGTCATCAGTGAAGCCAATGTGCGATAAATGCAAAGTTATCAAACGCGACGGCAAAGTTATGGTTATTTGCCCAAACAAAAAGCATAAACAAGTACAAGGCTAATTAAATTGTTTGTACGTAAGCATAGAATTTTGATTTTGCGTGCATATTTACGTATGAACAATAAAAGTAAAAATACCGCAGACTATCGCGGCTACACAAATTCCACCTTTGTGTCTAGTTTGCGTTTATATAAAGAATAAAAATCGGAGGAAAATATGGCAAGAATTGCTGGTGTCGACCTTCCAAAAGAGAAAAGAGTTGAAATTGGTTTGACTTATATTTATGGAATTGGTCGCACAACATCAAATAAAATTTTGAAAGAAACTGGCGTAAATCCTGACACTCGCGTCAAAGATTTGACCGAAGAAGAATCAACGCTAATTAGAAACTATATTGATAAAAATCTAAAAGTCGAGGGCGAACTTAAGTCTGAAGTTTTGATGAATGTGAAGCGTCTTCAAGAAATTGGATGCTATCGTGGTATTCGTCATAGACGTGGTCTTCCTGTTCGTGGACAAAGAACAAAAACAAATGCTCGTACGAGAAAAGGCGCTAAAAAGACTGTTTCTCGCGGTAAGAAATAGGAGTAATTTATGGCAACAATAAATAAATCTACTAAGAAAAAAAGAAGTACGAAAAATCTTGACAAAGGTCAAGTTCATATCAAATCGACATTCAATAACTGTATGGTAACAGTAACAGACGAACAAGGAAATGTTATTTCTTGGTCGAGTTCTGGAAGCCTTGGGTTTAGAAATTCGAAAAAGGATACACCTTATGCAGCTGCACAAGTTGCTGAAACCGCTGTTAGAGCAGCAAAAGAGCAAGGTTTAAGGTCAGTCGATGTATTCGTAAAGGGCGCAGGTCGTGGCAGAGAAGCGGCTATCAGAGCGCTTGGAAATGCGGAAATAGCTGTTACATCAATCAAAGATGTATCATCAATACCTTTTAATGGTTGCCGTCCGCCGAAGAAGAGAAGAATTTAGGAGAAGATTATGGCAAAATATACTGATGCTGATTGCCGTTTGTGCAGAAGAGAGGGTTGCAAACTTTTCTTGAAAGGTGACAGATGCTTGAGTGGTAAATGTGCTATGGAGCGTCGTGCAACAGTCCCTGGACAACACGGGGCACAAAATGCTCGCAAGAAACAAAGTGAGTATGGGATGCAACTTAGAGAAAAGCAAAAAATTAAGAGATATTATGGATTGCTTGAAAGACAATTTCATAACACATATGAAACAGCTGATCGTATGAAAGGAAACACTGGTGAAAACCTTTTGCAACTTTTGGAAAGACGTCTTGATAATGTTGTTTATCGTATGGGACTTGGCGAAAGTAGAGCGAAATGTCGTCAAATCGTAAATCACGGGCACATTACAGTTAACGGAAAAGTTGTTGATATTCCATCATATGTAGTTTCAGTTGGCGATGTTATCGCTGTCAAAGAAGGACGCGGAGATAACGGACTTTTCAAAGAACTTGGAAAGACAAAGATTACAACTCCAAAATGGCTTGAATTTGACACAAAAACATTAGCTGGCAAAATCAATGCGCTTCCGCAAAGAGAAGATATCGATATGCGCTTTGCAGAGCACTTGGTTATCGAACTTTATAGCAAATAATAAAAGTAATTGCAATGTAAAATTGCGATTTATAGTTTTCTATTTTAGAATTAGGAGGATTTGTAGTTTATGATGCAAATCGAAAAACCAAAAATCACAGTTGAAGAAAATGCTGACGGTAGCTTTGCAAAAGTTATTGTTGAACCACTCGAAAGAGGCTTTGGCACAACACTTGGAAATAGTTTTAGGAGAGTGTTGCTTGCTTCATTGCCAGGAATAGCACCTGTGGCAATTAGAATTGCTGGCATAGCACACGAATTTTCGAATGTAAAAGGGGTCAAGGAAGATGTTTCAGACATTATCCTAAATCTCAAAAATATCGCACTTTCAACGACAAGTAGCGACCCTGAGTTCAAAACGACTTTGAGACTTAACAAAAAGGGAGCAGGGGTGTTGAAAGCAAAAGATATTGAATATCCAATTGATGTTGAGTGCAAAAATCCAGAACTATATCTATGCACGCTAGATGATGACGCAGACTTAGAAATGGAAATTACCATTGCACGCGGGCGCGGATATGTACCTTCCACTCAAAATAAGAGCGAAATTGAAAGTATCGGTTATATTGCCGTTGATTCAATATTCACTCCAGTAAAAGCCGCGAACTTTTATTTGGAAGGAGCTCGCGTTGGACACAATATGGGTTACGACAAATTAATTTTGGAAATTACTACTAATGGCACAAGACGTGCGGTTGAAGTTGCAAGTCTTGCAGGTAAGGTATTGCAAGACCACACACAATTGTTTGTTGACCTTGTCGATGATATGGCGAATACTGAGATTCTTGTTAGCCCTGAAGAGGACAAAAATACTAAAATTATGAGTATGAGTATTGAGGAACTTGAACTTTCAGTGCGCAGTCACAACTGCTTAAAGAGAGCAAATATAAACACAGTTGAAGACTTGGTAAAGAAATCAAAAGATGATATGTTAAAAGTCAAAAATCTCGGGGCAAAATCACTTGAAGAAGTAATCGAAAAGATGGAAAGCCTTGGACTCAAATTAAGAGATGACGAAGAATAAATAAAGGAGAGAACAAATGGCAATAAACAAATTAGGTAAAAGAACAGATTTGCGTATGGCTATTTTGCGTGGACAATTAACTGACTTTTTGTGGAAAGGATATCTTGAAACAACGCTTGACAGAGCACAATCAGTTTCTCGTCTTGCTGACAAAGTGTTGACACTCGCTATAAATAATTATTCAGATACAGTTGAAGTCGAAAAACCTTATGTCAATGAAAAAGGCGAAAAGACAACGCGAAAAGTGTTGAATGATGGTGTTAAGAAGCTTAATGCACGTCGCAAAATTATGGCAATGGTCAATGATGTTCAGGAACAACGTTTAGATGGCGAAAAGAAGGAAGATTTCAAAACACGTACTGAAGACGTCGCTCACCCATTGATTGAGAAAATTTTCAATGTATACGCTCCAAAGTATGCTACAAGAAATGAAGAATGCGGACAAGGTGGCGGATATACAAGAATCATCAAGCTTGGACAACGTCGTGGTGATGGCGCATTGAAAGTTAGAATCGAACTCATTTAGTTCAATTTGTAAATTGATTAGAATACAATTTAAAGTAAATGAATTGTAATGTATATAAGCAAGGGTTGAAAATGTAGGTGCCCTTGCTTTTTTAGTTGCATTGTTGTATAAGAATTACACTTTAATAGCCGTTTTACAATAATTTTGATACCTTAATTTCTTGGGGGTATATTTTATTTTTAGTGTGCAAGAAAACAGTAAACGTAAGCCACTGCTATTTATTTTGAAAAACATATAAAATGTGATAAAATAACGACAAGGAGAAAGTTATGGAACTAAATCAATACATCGACCACACGCTTTTGAAAGCAACTGCCACACAAAGAGATATTGAAAATTTGTGTAGGGAAGCGAAAAAATATAATTTTTGCGCTGTTTGCGTAAATCCGTGTTATGTGTGTACAGCAAAAAGAGAGTTAAAAAATTCAAGTGTCAAAGTTTGTACAGTTATTGGGTTTCCATTAGGGCAAAATTCTACAAAGATAAAATATCTAGAAGCAAAGAGTGCTATTAAGGATGGCGCCGACGAAATAGACGTTGTTATCAATATTGGGGCAGTGCTTTCACAAAATTATGATTATATCACTAACGAACTTGTTGCCATACGCAAAATTTCAAAGAACAAAATTATGAAAGTTATTGTCGAAACTTGTTACTTAAGCACTGAGCAAATCGAAAAATTGACGCAATTGTGTGTTCAAGTCGGTGCTGACTATATCAAAACAAGTACGGGTTTTGGTACGCGTGGAACAAGCGTTGACGATGTCAAAACGATGGCAAGAGCAGGGAAAGGAGCTATTAAAATTAAGGCAAGTGGCGGTATTAAAACAAGAGAATTTGCGGAAGAACTAATTAATGCAGGCGCAACACGCATAGGTACGAGTAGTGGTGTTGCACTTGTGGCAAAGGAGTAAAATTATGTCAAAAAATAAGTTAAATGGACGTGGTTTTAACGATTGGAACAATAAGGTTGATAATTTTGATTATAACAAACGCGTAAGTGAAATTGACGGCAAATTTGTAAAACCCAAAGAAAGTAATGAAAATGAGCCAATTTTTGGTGAATTAAACGACAAAATTGATGAAAAGATTAATAATGCCAACAAAGCTTGTAGCGAACAAAATCTCAATGAGATGACTCAAAACAGTGATGAGCAAAACGCTCAAGAATATTCACACGAAAACTACAAGAAATCAAAGCACGAACTTATTGCCGAACAAATTATTGCTGACCTTCAAAACAAAAATAGCGAAACACAAAGCAAATGCGAGCCAGCAAAAGAACTCGGCGCGGACATAATGGAAAAGCGCAAAGGCGATTTTCCGATGTTAGTTGCAATATTTGTGTCACACTGCATTTTGTTTGGACTAGCAATTATGTTGTTTTTTATTAAACTAAATACAAGCGAAATTGGTAAAGATTTAATTAATTATTTTTTCTCAATTTTTTTAGTAATTTTATATGTAGCATTATTATTTATTGAACTATTTTTGCAACTTAAGTGTCAAAAACGAGCAGGAAAGGCGCTGATTTTGACATCTATATTGCTAATTTTCCCAACTATCGGAATTTTGATACCATAATTTACACATTAATGCAAATACAAATAAAATGAGTTTGTTAAAAACGTTGAAAAACACTGAAAAATGTGGTATAATTAAGTATTCAATAAATAGGAGAAATTTATGACAATAGTTGAAACATTAACACAAGAATTCTCGATGAGTGAATTCCACGTGAATAACATAATTGGGCTAATTGATGAAGGATGCACAATCCCATTTATTGCCCGCTACCGCAAAGAAATGACTGGGTCAGCAAGCGACGAAGTCTTGCGCGAATTTTCAGACAGACTCACATATTTGCGAAACTTGACAAACCGCAAAGAAGAAGTCGCCCGACTTATTACTGAGCAAGAAAAAATGACACCCGAAATTCAAACAGCGCTCGATAATGCCAAAACTATGACTGAAGTTGAGGATATTTATCGCCCATTCAAGCCAAAACGCAAAACGCGCGCATCAGTGGCAATTGCAAAAGGTTTGCAACCTCTTGCCGATTATATTTTTGCACAAAGCGCAACTCAAGACCTAAATGAATATGCAAACACTTTCATAAACGACGAAGTTGCAACATCTGATGACGCAATTCAGGGGGCAAAAGACATCATCGCCGAAATGATTTCCGATAACGCCGAAATGCGCAAAGCCCTCCGCACTTTGTTTGGACAGTATGCTAAAATCATGTCCAAATTGACAGACAATGAAGACGCGAAAAAGTATGAAGTATACAAGGCGTTCAGCGAAAAAGTCGAAACAATTCCAAGCCACCGCATACTCGCACTCAATCGTGGCGAAAAAGAAGATTGTCTTAAAGTCGACATTGAAATGGACGAAGCACGCTCGCTTGAACTTCTGAAAGAAATGTTTAAGAAGAAAAATGGCGACTATGACGAAATTATGGATGAAGTTATCGCGGACTCATATTCGCGTTTGATTGAAACTTCAATTGCGCGCGAAATTCGCAACATTTTGACCGACATCGCAAACGAACAAGCAATCAAAATGTTTGAACTTAATCTCCGTCCCTTACTTATGCAACCACCACTCAAAGGTAAAGTTGTCTTGGGCTTTGACCCCGCTTACAGAACGGGTTGCAAACTTGCAGTCGTCGACGCCAACGGTAATTTGTTAGATTTCAAAGTTGTATATCCAACCCCGCCACAAAATGACATCGACGGCGCAAAAACTATAATCAAAGATTTGATTGATAAATACAAAATCGACGTAATATCAATAGGAAACGGAACGGCAAGCAAAGAAAGTGAAATTTTTGTTGCCAACCTATTAAAGGAAATCGACCGCCCAGTTACATACGCGATGACAAATGAAGCTGGTGCATCGGTTTATAGCGCGTCAAAACTCGGAACAGAAGAGTTTCCGCAGTATGACGTTACAGTCCGCAGTGCAACAAGCATCGCGCGCCGTCTACAAGATCCGCTCGCTGAACTCATCAAGATTGACACTAAGTCAATCGGTGTTGGGCAGTACCAGCACGATATGCCACAAGCAAGACTTGGACAAGTTCTCGACGGCGTTGTCGAAGATTGTGTCAATAGTGTTGGCGTCGACATCAACACCGCCTCATACCCCTTGCTCGCTAGAATATCAGGGCTTAATATGGGCACCGCGAAAAAAATTGTTGAATACCGCAAAGAGCACGGCGCTTTCAAAACGCGTAGCGAATTATTGAATGTTCCAAAATTTGGCGAAAAAGCGTACACGCAATGTGCAGGTTTCTTGCGTATTGTCGGTGCAGACAATATACTTGACAACACAGCTGTCCACCCCGAAAGTTATTCTTCCGCTGAGAAAATGCTCAAAACTTTAGGTTATACGGAAGCTGATGTTAAAAACAACGGCGTCGAACTCTTGCGAAAGAAAGCTGAACACTATGGTCTTGAAAAACTCGCTGAAGAATGCGGAGTCGGGGTTCCAACACTTGAAGACATTATTGATGAACTTATGAAACCAGGGAGAGATATTCGCGACTCACTACCACAACCAATTTTACGCACGGACGTTATGGATATAAACGACCTACAAAAAAATATGGTATTCGACGGCGTTGTTAGAAATGTCGTTGATTTTGGCGTGTTTGTCGATATAGGCGTTCATCAAGATGGGCTTGTTCATATTTCCGAAATATGCGATAGATACATCAAGCACCCGTCTGAAGAGGTGAAAGTTGGCGACCAAGTTAAAGTAAAAATTAAGGACGTAGACGTTGAAAGAAATAAAATTTCTCTTTCAATGAAATTAGATAAAGAATTTTAGGAGAAAAAATGTTAGAACTTAGAAAAATGATAGAAAATATTGACGAATATGCTGAAAAATTAAAACTTAAGAAGTTTGATCTTGATAAAGAATATTTTTTGAATCTTAACGAAAAAATTAACAGTGTGCGTACTCAATGTCAAGAAATGCAAAACATACGCAACAAAGGGGCTGACAAAGTCGGACAATTGATGCGTGAAAAAGAAAAAAACGCCACTGAAATTGAAAGAATTAAAGCAGAAATGACAAAAGTTAGCGATAAAGTCAAAGCACTTGAAACCGAACTTAGCGCACTTGAAACTGAACTTAAAAATTATATGATGCGTATGCCAAATATTCCAACGGACTTTACGCCACGTGGAAAAGATGAAGACGAAAATGAAGTGCTAGAGTATTGCGGAGAAAAGAGAGAATTTTCATTTACACCTGTAGAGCACCACATTTTGGGCGAAAAAATGGGCATCATCGATATGGAGCGCGCATCAAAGCTTTCAGGTGCAAGATTTTCAGTTTTGAAGGGTGCAGGCGCGCGTCTAGAAATGGCAATTCGAAATTTTCTTTGTGATTGCGCACTTGAAAATGGTTATACGCCAGTTAGTGTTCCAGTGCTTGTTGGCAGAAATATAATGGAAGGGACAGGGCAGTTGCCAAAGTTTGAAGAAGATATGTTTAAAACTGTTTCAAACGGCAAAGAGTTGTTCTTGATTCCAACGGCGGAAGTCCCCGTAACAAACCTTTTCAACAATGAAGTTCTTAAGCAAGAGGAATTACCTATTAGATATAGTTGCTTGTCAAACTGCTTTAGAGTAGAAGCAGGGAGTGCGGGCAAAGACGTCAAAGGAATATTCCGTCAACATCAATTCGATAAAGTCGAAATGGTTCGCTTTACAACCCCTGAACAATCGTGGGCTGAGTTCAAAGACTTGGTCGCGTGCGCAAAACGCATTTTGGATAAACTCGGGCTACATTATAGAGTTGTTGCACTCTGCACAGGAGATCTTGGGTTTAGCGCGTGTTACTGCAATGACCTTGAAGTTTGGCTTCCAGGGCAACAAAAGTATAGAGAAATTTCGAGTTGCTCGAATTTCCTTGATTTCCAAGCGCGTCGAGCTAATATTAAATTCAAAAACAGTGAAACAAAGAAAAATGAGTTCATCCACACACTTAATGGCTCAGGCTTGCCAATTGGCAGAACACTCATCGCAGTTATGGAGAATTACCAACAAGAAGACGGCAGTATTTTGATTCCAGAAGCATTGAAAAAATATTTGCCTTATGAAAAAATCGACACTAATGGACAATTAGTCTAAAAGCAATATATAAACAACTGGTATACTAAAAAATGTTGAGGTTAAGAGTAAAATAATAGTTATGTATATGCTAAATTTTATTAATTTAACCTCAACATTTAATAATTGGGGAAATAAATGATAGAAATAATAAAAACAATTGAAGAAGAAATAAAAAAGATTTTAGGTTCTCTTAATATTGATAGTGATGTCAAAGTTTTTGAAGGCAATCGCCCAGAATTGGGACAATATCAATACAATGGAGCAATGGCGCTTGCAAAGAAGTTTGGCTTTACACCAAGTGAGCTTGCAGGTAAAATTTGCGAAGAATTAAACAAATTAGACATTGTCGAAAGCGCAACGATTGCAGGCGTCGGTTTTGTCAATATAAATTTCACAAAAGAAGCATTAATTAGACAAGTAGAAAAGACTTTTGATGAAATTGATTTGCTTAACAAACGAAAGGACAAAACAATAATAATAGACTATTGTGGCGCAAATGTTGCAAAAACACTACACGTTGGACATTTACGTAGTTCCAACATCGGCGAAGCAATCAAAAGATTGACGCTTAAAATGGGGTATAAAGTTATCGCAGACGCACATTTCGGGGATTGGGGACGCCAAATGGGGATGATTATTGCAGAAATTCAAGAAAGACAACCTAACCTTGTATTTTTCGATGAAAATTATATAGGAGAATATCCAACCATTTCGCCCGTAACAAGCAAAGATTTGGAAGAGATTTATCCAACCGCCAATATAAAAGCAAAAGAGAATGAAGAGTTTTTAAATAAGTGCCGAAAAGCAACCTATGAATTGCAAAACGGTAGACGTGGCTATTATGCACTTTGGAAATTGTTTGTCGGAGAGTCATTAAAACCTGTTATGGAAGCACTAGATTATTTGAATGTTAAATTTGACCTTTATGAAGGCGAAAGCAACGTCAATGATATTATAAAACCTATGGTCGAAAAATTACTAAACGAAAATGTAGCACACGAAAGCAACGGAGCAATTGTAATTGATGTGCAAGATGAAGCCGACAAAATAGAAGTCCCCCCTTTTATTGTATTAAAAACAGATGGCGCTTCATTGTATTCAACGACAGATTTAGCAACAATTTGGTCGCGTGAGCAAAGATTTAGACCCAATGAAATTTGGTATATCGCAGATAATCGACAAAGTTTACATTTCTTGCAATTATTTAGAGCGACTCGTAAAGCACACTTTGTGGATGACGACGTCAATTTGCAATTTTTTGGTTTCGGCACAATGAATGGCAAAGACGGGCGCCCATTCAAAACGCGCGACGGCGGAGTTATGAGCGTGTTAACACTCATCGAAAACGTAAAAGAAGCTATTAATAAAAAATTGCGCGAAAATGGAGTTGAAGATGAGAAAATATGCGACGCAATCACAACTGCGACACTCAAATTTGCCGACCTTTCAAATAATAGGGAAACCGACTTTATTTTCGACGTTGACAAATTTAGTGCGCTTGAAGGTAAAACAGGGCCATACATCTTGTATACAACTGTTCGCGCAAAATCAGTGCTTAACAAAGCAAATATCGATACAAATTCATTAAAATTAACTGAAATTGACAACAAAGCATACATTGATGTTTTACTTAATATAATTAAAGCCCCAACAATTCTAGAAAAATCCTTTGAGCAAAAGGCTATCAACATTATTTGCGACTACTTGTTTACGCTTTCAAATTCATTTAACAATTTTTATTCTTCAACAAAAATTATCAGCGAGCAAAACACTGAAAAGCGCAATGCCTATCTTAAAGTGTGCGAACTTGTTTCGCGCGTAAATACGGAACTTCTTGATATCTTGGCAATATCAGTCCCAGAAAAAATGTAATCATTATTTTTTCAAAAAAATGCATATTTGTATATATAAAAACATAAAAACCCTTGTAAAGTGCAAGGGTTTTTGATATAATTATGCTATGAATAATTTTGAGAATGAATATGTCGAAAATAACATAAACTTAATCGACACTCACCCAGAGATTTTAGCACCCGCAGGTGATTTAGAATCATTGAAAGTTGCAGTTTATAATGGTGCAGACGCCGTATATTTTGGGTTGCAAGCGTTCAATGCACGTAGCAAAGCACAAAATTTTACGCTTGATAACTTGTCCGATGTTGTAGACTTTTGCCACTTGTTTGGAGTTAAGGTGTATTTGACCGTCAACACTTTGATAAAAGATAGCGAACTTGACGAAGTCCTTGACCTTGTTCGCCAAAGTTATCAAAAGCACGTCGACGCCTTTATCATTCAAGACTTGGGGCTTGCAAGAATTTTGAAAAAACATATTCCCGACATCGAACTGCACGCCAGCACACAAATGGGTATCCACAACCTTGAAGGTGCATTGATTGCCGAAGAAATGGGGTTTAAGCGCATTGTACTTTCGCGCGAAGTAACACTCAATGACATCAATTTGATAAAGGCGTGGACAAACCTTGAGGTCGAATATTTTGTTCAAGGTGCACTTTGTGTTTCATTTTCGGGCAATTGTTATTTTAGCGCACTTAAATTTAACAAAAGTGGTAATCGTGGGGCGTGTTTACAACCTTGTAGATTGAAATATCGCGCTAGCACAAAAGGGGAATATAAATATCTGCTGTCACCACGCGACCTATGTTTGATAAATAGGCTAAAACAATTAGCAGATATCGGAGTTGATTCGTTCAAAATTGAGGGACGTATGCGTAGACCCGCATATGTTGCGCAAGCTGTGCAATCCTATCGTAGTGTTATTGATTCAAATTATAATGAAGAAGTGTGCAAGTTTGAGGAAAACAATCTAAAGCGTGTTTTTAATCGCGGGGAGTTTAACGAAGGAATATACTTAGACAATATTCGCGATCAAAATATAATTAATAAAGAATATCAAAATCATAGAGGCGTGAGCATTGGACAAGTCGCGAAAGTCGAACGATTCAAAGATATTTTCGCAATTTTGATTGAAACAAAACAGAGCATAAACAATGGAGACGGCTTGAAATTTATTCTTGATAATGGGAATGAATTAAGTATTGGTGTAGGCGGTGTGGAAAAAATCAATGACAAATTGTATCGTGTCTATACAAAGAAAAGTCCAAATGTCGGCGACACAGTTTACAAAACCGTGGACTCTAATTATGAAAATTATTTAGTTAGCAACACAAATCGATTGACAATCAAGGCACATTTTGAAGCGCACCCCGATGAACCTGCAAAACTCACTATGACATTTGGCAAAATTTCAGCCCAATGTGAGTCAATGTTTGTGTGTGATAAAGCACTTAATCAAGCACTTACGCGTGAAAAAATATTGCAAAATATCAATAGATTAAATGATACACCTTTCGAATTAGGTTCATTCACTTGCAATCTTGGAGAAGTTTTTATTCCCGCATCAAGAATAAACGAACTCAGACGTATGTGTGTCGACGCACTCTATAAGAAGATCGTTAAATCAAACGAAAAACCGATTCGAAAATTAGTGCGCGATTCAGTCAAACTCCCTAAAATAAATGAGAAAAACAAAAACAATTTTGCAATTATTGATGACATCAATCAAATTAATGAAATATCAGAACAAACAAACATAATTTTCGCACCAAGAATATATGATTATGAAAAAATCAATGAATGTTTACTAAAAGCGAATGAAAAAGACCACGATTTTATATACCTAAATTTACCAAATGTTGCTAATTCGTACGACATTCAACGCATTAAAAATATTTTGACTGAAATAGGGCAAGAAAACATCGGAATTGTTGCAAATAATATATATGCACTTTGTTTTACAAAGCTTGGATTTAAAACATTGATTGGATATCAAATGAATGTAACAAATTTATGCACTATGCAAGTTTTGCTTGATATGGGGGCCGAAGCATTTACTAAGTCAATCGAGAGTGAACTCAGTTGCAAATTGTCAATCGGGCATAATTATGTTGGCAAGCCAACAATGATGACATTCTGTCATTGTCCTTATAAAACCATCTATGACTACAATTCTTGTAAAGATTGCGATTTTCACGATGGACTATATTACCAAGCGGAAGACAACAACTCATACTACATACGTAGAATACAGTGCAATTCTTGTTATTTCGAGCTTGTTTTTAATGAAAAAATCGGGCAAGAAAACGGTTGCGACGTAATAGATTTACGCTAAAAAAATAATTAGCAAATAGATACATCTAAAAAACGTTTAAATTCAAAAAAATCGCGTACAATATCGACGCGATTTTTTGTGTAAAAAACATATGTTAATAATTTTAAAAAATATTTATAATTAATTTAAATGAGATACTTACAGCTATTGATTAATGTAAATACTTAATTTTCACGCGAAAGAAATATATACAATACAAAGCGCAACATTTCAAGCAAAGCAACAACGAAAGATGCAACATATGTCAGCGCCGCTGCTTTCAAAACTTGACGTGCGCCATCAAGTTCGATTTCATTAAGGAATCCCCCATCTTCCAAGATTTGCATTGCACGCTTTGAAGCATTGAATTCAACGGGCAAGGTAATAAGGTTCAAAAGCAACGATAACCCATAGAAACAAACGCCCACCCCAATAAAAATTAAACCAATTGGGTAATTTGCCGACACAAATAACCCAAGAAGTAACCCTATGATAACCATTGGCCACAAAAGAGTGCTAGCAAGGTTTGTGATAGGGACAAGAATTTGCCTAAAACCTAAAAAGAAATAATGTTCTTTCTTTTGAATAGCGTGCCCCACTTCGTGCATAGCAACACCAAGAGAGGCAACAGATGAAGAGTCATACACATCTTCCGAAAGGGCAATGTACTTCTTTTTGGGATGATAGTGGTCAGTTAAATACCCCTTTTCTCTGCGCAATTCAATTTCTTGTAACCCCGCGCTATCCAAAACAGTACGTGCAAGTTGCGACGCAGTGATGCCGTTTGCACTTTGTATTTGACTATAAGTTTTGTATGTTCTAGAAACTTTTGCTTGTGCGTAAATGCCAAGCAAAATACCAGGGACAATTAAAATTCCTAAAGCGTAATACAATAAAATAAATGACATAAATTCTCCTTATTTACTTTATGATTTTTTTAATATTTTATGATGCTATATTATAACATATTTTTTTAAAATTGTATTGTAATTTAACACATATTTTTATAATTTTTTGCGCTTACATTATTTGCCAAAAATGTATCTAAAAACAATGTATGGGCCCTCAAAAAGCGAAGCAATATAAGTGAAGCCAGCCGAGCGCAACAACCTTTTAACTTGGCGTAGTTCTTTGCCTTTTATGCCAACGTGTTTTTTAAGAAACATTTTACCATTACGCGACGCTCCGAATTCGAGAGGTATTAAGAATAATTTCATCAAAATCGTAATTGCAAGCGCGCCCAACCCCACGTAAATCATAATTTTGCCAATAATATTGAGTTCGAAAGGAATAACCCAAATTATTATGCCAAGCAAAACAAGTGGAAGGAAAAGTCCCGAGAAAAATCTATTTAGTTTTTGTAAGAAATAGCAAATTGCAAAAAAGATACTATTGCTATAGCGTTGTCGTGAATGTCCAAATTCGTGGCAAGCAATCGCTAGTGATGCAACGCTAGTCCCATAAAAAATTTCAGGTTTTAAAATAATTCGGTCATTTGCGTAATCATAGCAATCATCCACTTTTTCGCCCGCAAGGTAAAGTTTAGTGCGTTGCTTAAATTTGTCAATTCCAAATTCCAAAACTTGATACGCTTGCGCGTTTAGCGAACTCTCTACATTCATAAGTTCATCTTTGACTTTGTAAAATATTCGATGCGCCGTCCCCGCGATTATCATTCCAATGAGAAAGACAACAATTACAAGCAAACTGATTATAAAAAGGGGATTTTCAATCAATTCTTCAAACATTCTTACTCCAATTATTGTAATTATATCAAAAAAATGCAAAAATTACAAATGAATAATAACAAAAATATCAACATATAAATTTTATGAGGTTTATATGAAAAATATTTCAGTACGTGCACAGTTTGAATGTATGGTGCAAAAAGACGGCGAAAACATCGGCATACTTGAGAATAATGCGCAAGAAATTCTTATCAAAACAAACAAAGATTTTATTTTGACTTTTTTCCCACTCAATAATTTCGAGTCCTTGCCATATTCTTGTAAAGTTTTTGTGAATGGCACATCAATATCTACAAACACAGATAAAGGCATAATTATCAAAATGCCACACAACTGCTATGACATCATTTTTTCTCCATATCAATTGAGATATATTGAGCCATTCATTGAACAATCTCAAACTTTAAATTCAACATCTACAAATGTTACAGTCCAAATTGTCAAAGAATTTAAAGCGCAACAATGGATACAAACTTTGCAAATTTACGAAAAAAACAACAATGTTTTTTCTCATAAAATGTCAAGCATAGTACAAAACTGTAAAATTAGTAGCGCGTATATAAATAATGAATTTTTCATCATTATTTCAGGGACCGTCGATGATTATGAATATGCATTTATCATTAGTGCAAACAATAAATACCAATCAAGCCTTGAATTATTGTGCCACAAAATTGAAATAAACGACAAAAACATCAAAACACTTACAAAGTGTTTCGACATCGCAAAACACGGCAAAGTCAGCGTATACGAAGTAGTTAATTCACAAATTACTAAAAGTGATGAATATATTGTAAATTTAAAAGAGGGGAATAAAGTCTTACCACAAGTTGTCCCATTTGTCTTTTTTGAAAGTTTGAAACTTGGCGATATCAAACTATGTAGAACCCATTTAACCGAAAGCTTAAATTCATCAATAGACGACATTCATCTCAAGGCATACTTTGGCAATTTTCAAGAAGCCCGCCCAAGTGCAAACTCACTCGATGCATATTCAGTTGTTTTAATCTATAAAGAAAAAGAATCATATTTTGGCAAACTCTGCAAAATTGAAATGAAAGGTGACAAAATTGACAATTTTGAATTGCTTGACAATTGAAATTTGCGTAGTGTATATATATTCAAATTGTGTCAATAATAGCATTTAGAGGTAGAAGATAATGACTATCAAAAAAATCCAAATGCAGAAAAGAATACAACAATTGTTTAATTATGTCAAACAAACAGATCAAGCACATATACCACGCCTTGAAGCATTCAGCAAATTTGCATTAAAACACAATCTAAAATGCGAAACAGTCCGCAATCTATATTACAGCGCCGTCAAGCAATATAAAATGCAAGAAATATTCAATATTGAAAAGTGCAAACATTTTAATGCCAGCGAACTCAAAACGATTATGACACAACTTGTCAGCGAAATAAACCGCACAAAGTCAGTCCGTCAAGCGTGCTACAACCTAAGCAACGGCAACGCAAAATTAATGTTAAGATTGCAAAATAAATATCGTAGTATATCAAAAAATACCCCCCAATATCTAATAGAATTAGGATTAAATTATAAAAATATCACTACTAAAAATACAACGCCCCCCAAAGTGAATAAATCATCACAAAAAACAAAAATAAACATTCAAAAATCGCTTGAAAATGTCAATAATTTTATTCTAAAAAATCAACAAACCACATCAAAAATAAGCGATATACCCGCAAAAAATGACAAGATAGTAGCAAATATTTGCAATATACCTATCAAAAATGAAAAAATGAATATTTTTTGCACAAATAAAAATAATTGTGCAAAAAATATAAAATCAAACAATAATTTTTATTCTCAAAATGTGGAAATTTGCGAAAATAATTTATCTCAAATGCCCCCAAATAAACCAGAAGCAAAAATTTTGAAAATGCCCTCAACTCCCAAATTAACAGACACAGACATCAATAATTTGTTTATGGGACTTGTCAAAATGGTGAAGCGAAACGCTATTGAAAGCGCACCACAAAATTTGCGTGATGAATGCGCTCAAATAAGTTCTTCACTAAAAGAAACATTAGTGCAACTAAACATAAATACAAGAAGACTTGAAGTCGTCAAATGTGAAAATCAATCACTAAAACAAAAACTAAATGAGTCCCAAAAACTATTAAAACAAACGCGCAGTGAATATGCCCAACTTATCAACGAAATTGACAAAACAGGGCATATAGAAGAACTAAAAAATTTTTTGAAATTATATAAATCACATAAATTTGAAACAAATTTAAATTAACTTTCTAAAATTTAAATATATTTCTTATTATTGCGTTAATATATTTGACTTTTGGTGCCGATTTTTGATAAACTTAAAAAAATATATAAAAATATAATTTTTATATTGTTTTGTTTACTAATTTTATAATTGCATAAAATACAAAAGAGGTTCAGTATGAGTAAATTAGAATCAAGAGAAAAGATTGAAAAAAGAGTTAAGGCTCGCGAAATGTGGCTGAGAATATTGACTATTTTCGCACTGCTTGTTATGGTCACAGGTTTGGCACTTTTCATATATTTCCAAACCTCATATCAAACACGCATCCAGCTAGACACGCCAGCAAATGTTCGCGTCGAGAAGCTAGGCGACAGCGTGTACCTAAAATTCGACAAAGTCAAGAATGCGACTGCCTATCGTTATAGCATTGACAACCATATTATCCAAGTCGGTGCCGATGACCTTAATGTCGATATCACAGCGCTTGTCGAATCTCCAAAGAAATATAAAATTTCGGTGCAAGCTATCGCTGAAAGCGGTTTTAAAAATAGCGAAATCTCCTATGCGGAAGATTTTGTCGTTACAAAGACCCTCGCGCAACCAATAGCGGATATCGATAAATATGATTCGAAACTCGTGTGGGTCAACGTCGACGGCGCGGATATGTATGAAGTTACAATTATCGTAAACTCCGACATCACCGAACCAACAACCGCGCTTGTAAGTAAGAACGAATTTGACATAAGCGATATCGTAGACGACTATACAAAAAAATATTCATTCTCAGTCAAAGCTCTTGCCGAAAATGAATATATCAATCAATCTGCATCCTCAAATGCAGTCGAACACAGTCTAAAAGGTAGACTGACTGAACCAACCTCACTATCATACGACGAAAATACCCACAAACTCACTTGGGACGCCGTCGAGAATGCAAGCACATACACAGTTGTTTTGTCGCACGGCAATCTCGAACCTCAAAAATTCATTTGCTCATCAAATTACATATATTTTAATTCTCAAGACGTGCAAACTATAGGCGAATATGAAGTTTATGTTTACGCCAACAACGTGCAATCGCAAGGACTTGACGAAGAAGTTACTTGGTTCCTTGCAAGTGAAAAATCTGAAATCATCTCATTCTCCGTCTATGAGAAACTCGCAACTCCAAACGGGCTCCGCTACCAAATGAATGGCGAACTCGTATGGTTTAGTTGGGATAGCGTTCCGAACGCATACAGTTATACAATCGAACTCGTCAATGCCGAATCAGTTGCATTCTACCAAAAGAATACAGTCGCTAACGAAATCAATTTACGTCGCGACCTCGAGGGCGCAATCGGAGGAGATTTTAGAATAAGAGTCAAAGCAAATGGTTATGGATATTATTACACAAGCGACTTTAGCGCAATTATGGAACTTAACGTCCTTGACAAATTCGCACCCGTCCAAAATATCGAAGTTTTGGAAAATGGCAAATATTTGACATTCACAGCGCCAGCAAAAAGTGCCGTCAGCAATGTCAAATTTGCACCAAAAAATGGCTACAAAGTTGTGATATTAGATGAAAATGACAATGAAATATATAATCAAACAATCTATAGCACACTTTTGGATACATCCACAATTTTCACACAGCCAATTGCATACAAAATCTCAATCAATACCAATGCATACGGCTATTTCCGCGCATCAGAAATAACAACAGCGCAGTATTGCCACCAAGAAGTTTTGAAAACGCCAACAAATGTTACGCTTTACAAACAGACATCCACCGAAACAAACGGAACTGGCGAAATTGTCGAAATAAACACAATGAAATTGTCATTTACAGGGGACATCAACGCAACCGACTACACTTTATGGTTTGAGGGCGTCGAATACCAAAATATTTTAACAAATAAAACCTATTCAGGTTTTGCAACAAAAACAATTGACGATGTAAACAAAGTCGCGACACTTGAAATTGACATTTCAAGTTTTTCCGCAAGCATTTTGGGTTATGACCCATTGACAATCGCAAAGAAATACTCAGCGAAGGTAAAATGTATCGGCAACGTCGGCGACAGCGAGATGCTTGCAGGGTACAAAGATAGTAAATTTAGCCCAGTTACAATGTTTGAGAACAAAATCAAGTTGCAAGCACCTCAAGTACTACTAGTCGAAAATGTCGATGAAGAAAAAGTTATACTTTATTTCTCGCAAATTGACAATGCAACAAGCTACAATATTAGAATTACAAGTGCAATTTCTGGCGTAACAAGTGTTATGACATCGCGTTTGACGACCTGCAATATCCATTCAATAATTTCCGCAGGTAATAATAGCATTACGCTAACCGCCGTCGGGTCAGGTTACTATGAAAATTCCGACCCTAGCGAAACGATAGAATACAACTACGAGCCAATCTTGAAAGCGCCAAACGACGTCGAAATTACCGAAGAAACGCTCGAAGGTAGTGTGCATTACTATGCAACATTTACAACAACGCGCTTTGCTGAATATTATTACGTCGACATTCGAAAAACGCACGAATTGCAAACAATCAACGGCACAAAGCAAGCAGTCGAATTAACGGGCGCAATTTTTGAAACACTAAGCACAAAATTTAGCAAAGGAACACTAAAAACAAATTGCGACATTACTGAATACCTTACAAACAACGGCTTTGGCAAATATGAAGTGAAAGTTCGCGCCGTTTTTGAGCAACCAGAAGTGCCAGAAACACCATTTATATACTCAAAAAAAGATTCAAATATCGCCACATACACGTATTTTGACCAACAACCAGCGCCAACCAATCTTGCGTTTGACAAAACAACAAAAATTTTGACATTCACAGGCACCGAAACAGCGCAAAAAGGATACATAATCCGCGTAAAACTCGAACAATCTGACGGAAGTTTTATCACAAATGAAATTTCAACGCTTGAAACAACCGTCGACCTATCAGAAACAATCGCCATTCTCGGCGGTGTCGGCAAATTCACAATCAGCGCAATGACGCGCAAAGTCGACGAATTATTCCTTGGCAATTCTGCTTGGGCAACATTAGAGCCAGTGGAAATTCGCATCAAACTCGCCGACCCAACTAATTTCCAATATAGCGATAGTTTACAAGAAGTGTCGTGGACAAGTGATTTGCGAATGGAATATGAGTACCTAAAATTGACGTTTAGGAACAAATCAATTTCATACACACTTCGCGAAATTACAGACGATTCATTCAATTTGAGCTTTGTGAGCTTGCGCGAGTACATCAAGCAGTATGGCGACGGCTTCTATGAATTTACAGTGCAAAGTTTCTCGCACAAAAATATGGTCGACGATTCTGAAATTGTTACATATACATACACAAAATACGTCCAACTCGATTCGCCAGTGCTCATCTCCGTAATGGATAGAAATAATTACGTTGAAGCCAAATTCGCGACAAGCGAAAACGCGAAAACATACGCAATCATCGCGAAACTCCCAACCGAAGAAGTTTGGACAAAGATAAAAACAAACATCGAAGACAATGGGGAAGATGAAATCACAGTCGACATCAAAGCGGAACTCAGTAAATTGTACGGCGCAAACAAATACGACATCGCCGTCATCGCCGAAACATACGACTATTTCCAAGAAAGTCAACCGAGCAACAGCTTGCCATTTGAATTGTGGCTCAAGTTTTCACCGCCCGCAAATCTAACAGCCGAATATGATGAGGAGCAAGGCAAGTACTACGCCCTGTGGGACGCCGTTTCATACGCCGAAACATACTCATTTACAGTGAACGAACGCGTAATTGCTAGCGACATCACAAATACAAAATTCGACCTAACAAGCGTTATCGGCGACGAATCAACGGGCAAATTCTTGCTTGGCGTCCGCGTCAACGCAACAGGCTACTATTATAATAGTCTATACACAACATACGACTTTTATCTATCAAGCGCACTATCCGCGCCAACAATCACGTATGACGACAAAACGCACAAGCTTGCGATATCTAAGCAGGGTGGCGAAATAGGATACGCTCTATACATCGACTATTTTGCGACCGAAAGCGCACTCTCAAGCAAAACACCAACAAATCATCTTGAATACGAAAATATCCAAGCCACAATCATCAATTTAACCAACACAATGGAAATCACAGGGCTCGGCATCTACGTAATCAAAGTCAAAGCGCTCGGCGACGGTGTCTATTGGCAAAATTCAGATTGGTCAGAAGAATTGAAAGCATATTATACTGAACCACTCGCGCCACTAACCGCCCTTAATGTCGACAAGCGTCAAAACGGCGGGCAAATTGAAAATTACATCGTCATCACAAAACCAACCGACGTAATATATGAAAATGCGCTCATTCAATATGTGTTCTATGAAATAGACAATATCGACAGCGACATACAATCAGAGCAAACCCCAGCACTTACAATCGTAGACAACCGCACCGAATTTAAAATCGAAAGGCTATCCAGCGCCAAATACTACAAAGTCGTCGCAACGATTCTCGGCGTGTATGACAATTTCCAAACATATTCAAACAACTTGACAAGCACCGAATTAAATACCGCAATCAGCGCTCTCGCTTATTACGTAAATTCGGAAGAAAAATCAGTCAATTTTTCGACATTCGGAAATCAACTTTCCGCCCCAATTATTCAAAGCATCGCAATGACCGCGGAAAAGCAAATAACTATCACATTTGCCAAAGTTCTCAATGCCGAAACATACACCTTAATTGTTGCAAGACAAAGTAAAAACGCAGTTATATATGAAAAAGTCATCAACGCAGAAAATACCGACGCCACAATTGGCACCGACGCAATTACCGTAACACTCAGCGCAACAACCGCAGATTTTGCCGATGAATACGACATCTATAACATCAAACTTTGCGCAAATGACGTACTTGTTGACCCAACAAGCGAAGAAATTGCTTACGCAAAATCGCCAAACACCGAAATCGATTTTGCATACACAACCACACTTTCTACGCCAACAGTTTCATTTTACGAGTTAAATGACGGCACATTGAGAATAGAAGTTTCAAACATCGAGTTTGCGACAGGTTATGAACTCGAGTTGAAAGTCAATGGTTTTGCGCAAATATATTCGCTTACAGATACATATATCGACTTCTCTAGCGCACAATATGGTGCATACATCGCGCGCGCAAAAGCACTCGGCGATGAATATCACAAAAATAGCGACTGGAGCGCAAGTGAAGAATACACGTACAGAAATCAACTTGCTAGCGTCGAGAAAGTCGAAATCATTTCAAATGGGGACGTCGCCACTCTCGCAACGCGCATTTATGCGCAGTGGAACGAAGTCAACGGCGCAAAAATGTACGGCGTTAAAGTCGATAAGGACGGCACCAAAATTGGCGAATACGAAACCAACAAAACCTACTATGACCTTATTAACATATTCAAAGCAAATGGTTATGGCACTTACACCGTTTGGGCGAAAACAAACAGCGATGGCGCATATATCATAGGCGAAAGCAAATACACAAAGTATGACACATATCAATACAAAGGGCAGTTTGAAGTGCCATTCAGTTTCGAAATCACCTATGACTATAATACATCCGTATATCCAACAAAATTGACCTACCTTACAAAATTCAGCGCAGTCAGTGGCGCCAAGAAGTACATCATAACAATCTATGCAAATGATGAAGAAAAAACCAAAGTCAAAGAATTTGAGTTGTATGCAAGCGCCCTTTCTTTGGAAAACGACATCTACAATGCCGACATCTCTGAATACCTAAAGGACATCGACGGCGGAGTCTACAACGCTACAATTAAAGTCGCCGAAACAAGCGCAAACCTAGCAAGCGAAGAGAGTGAAAGTATAAGTTTCACAAACTATCATCTCTACAAAGACCCATCCCTAACCGCAAAACAATTCGGCGAAAGACCATTTATCCGCGTGAATTTCATTGAAATATCCAACGCCAATTACTATTCATTGTATATCAATGATACCTTGTATGAAGTAAATGGGGAGAAATTCCAATTTATAAGCGGGTATATCGATATTTCCGCACAATACCTAAATATTGGGCAAGAAAACACCTTTATTCTCGAAATAATTGAAGAGCCAAGCGCATATTATCTCAACACCTACTATCGCGTCAAAGTGTCCAATTTCACATTCAAGCTTTCAAGTGTCGAAAATATCGCCATTGAGCAAACAAGCAAAACGCAAATCGCAGACGGCGAAAATAACTACATCTGGTTATCATTCGACCAAGTCGACTATGCCACAGATTATGAACTTTATATTGACAACGAAAAGGTTGAAACATTACAAGCAGGGCAAGAAAAGTACGACATTTCCGCACTTTTTGCAAATAGAATGCCAAAGGACAACTACAAAATTGAGCTTATTGCCATAGATAGTGCCGACAAACTCACAAGAAGTGATTCAAAAATATACACATTCGACTACACCTTGCAATTCTCCGCCCCAACCAACCTAACAATGTCAGACGACACGCAAATTTCCGCAACGTGGGCAGAACCACAAAACTTGCAATCATTCCAAACTCTCGCAACCGAAAACAGCATAGCATTTGGCGAGCAAAAATACAAAATAATTGTCTACTATATTCTCAATAGCGCGGAAAACGAAGTCAAGCAAATTACCGACATCAGTTCAAATTCATACGACTTGACAAGTATCGTGAACGAACCAGGCACTTGGCGTATCGACGTCTACGCTAGCGCAAACGGCGCATTCGACGAGTCAATCACGTGTGCAAGTACAACATACAATTATGTCTTGACGCTAGACGCAGTCCAAAATGTAAAAATTAGTCAAGACAATGGGACATACTCCTTGAGTTTCGACAAAGTCAATGAATATAATTATACCTACGCAAAAGATTATTACCTAAATAATCTCTACTACAAGATATATGTTAATGGTGGTTTAGTATATACCCCAACACACACAGGGCTTCCAAGCAATCCAGTTATTAACATCACAAATAAATTGTGGGGTGGCGACAACATCATCTATGTCATTACAGCAAATGACAAAGTCGCACACTTTATCGAAAGCGAGCAATCTAATAGCGCAGAATGCACATATTCCACGCAATTTACCACGCTATTCCATGCCGAAGGCATCAACGACGAGAAAAACAACAAGCAATTGTTTAGATTCGACAGCTTTAACGTCAACGGAATGACTAGCGATGAAATTCTAGATTTGACATATACGCTCTCAATCTATAACATCGACGGCGTACTCATAAGCACTAAAGACGACTACAAAGCGGAGCGTTACAACTCATCAAAGCTCCAAATTGACATCACAAGCGTCATCAATGGCCAGCCAGGTTCATACCAAATCATCGCGAAAATCAACGCGTACCAAAAATCGTTCCTACTCGGCGAAAAAACAATCAACTTTGCGATGAATGAAAGTGACACTGTTACCATTTCCTATGACCACAAATTGCGCGCCGACACGCCAAAACTCAGCTTGCTCGTCATCGACATCGACGGAAATGAAAGAGATGCAAACATAGGACTCGAAATGCAAGAGATGTGGCTCACATTCGACGTCAAATTTTCCGACGCATTCCTTGCCCGCGCAAGCGAACTTGAATACACCCTACTCATCAACGACAGTGAATACTATTTGACTTTGCCATACAGCACCGACAAAATCGGGCAAACAGTAACCGCAAGTGGGTCAATGGTTACCAATTCGGAAATAGTCAAAGTTTCAACGCGCGTAAAAATTACCGAACGCACCGAGTCTAGTGAGCGCAAAATTTCGCTCTCGTTCTCAATCATCGAACTTATAGAGAAAGACGGCTTCAATATCTACAAGTCAGGCGTCATCAACATCAAAGCAAAGTCTGCCGAGCAAGGGTATTATCTCGAGTCAACCTATCAAATTAATTCCTTGAGATATGACTATTACCTAAGGTACAAGACACCAACAGGGCTTGAATATGTTACACGCCAAGACGGCGCACACTACATCAAATGGGACGTGCCAACCCACGCACACGTTAGCAACTACTATGACATCATAGACACCTACAATGTTACCATTGAGTCTATGGGCGTCATAGACGAATCAGGAAGCGCATCCAACCCGCATAATACATTAGGGGGCAAACATTCGTGCAATTTTACCCGCGACGAAATAATTGTCGAAAATGGATATCTATATTACAATATCGAGAACCTTTTGTTCGCAGGGCACAACACAATCAGTCTAAAATGCAATGAGTCTAAAGCCAATTATTACCTAGAGTCCTTTGCAACCACGATTGAAAATAATGAATATTATAAGAAAATCAAAACCCCAGAATTTACAGTCGATGACCTTGACACTAACACGAAAGGCAACGACAACGCAGTCAAAGGGGTCAAAATTAATATTATAAATTACGACAATGACGGCGACTATGATAAGGAACTAAATAAAGTAATCAATTACAATTCAAGCGCGCTCTATCGCGTCGAAATTACAAGCCAATCTGAATGTAAATCTACTACTAAGAACCCAAGCCAAAGCGCCTATATGGATTACTCAGTTATTTTCAAAGTAAACAAAAGTGGTACATTTGAAATAATTAATGGCGCAGACTATGTGTTAAGTTACAAGATAAAATTTAGCACAATCAACAATTGTGGCACGCTCCAAATTGAGTGGCAATTTGCGGAACCAGGGCGTTACACATACTCAATAACCGCACTCGGCGATGAAGCAAACTACACGCTCGATAGCGACACGCAAACACTCGCGCACGACACCACATACAGCGCACCAACCTTAACCGCAACACTCTCAATTTATCATTACGACAAGAATAGCAATGAAGTGTTGCGTACAGGGGAGAACACAACCACAACAAGAATGAGTAAAATTGTGCTCGAATGGCAAACAGATTTAAGTTATTTCTATAATGCGGAATATGAACTCACAATCGAAGGTTCATACAATAGTGGAGAAAAAAATTCGTTTGTGGTCAAAATTACTAATCAAACGTCAATTACATTTAGCAAAGATGAAAATGGTGCTATTTTTTACGAAATTATGTATAGACCCGCAAATTACACATTTACGCTAAAAAGTTTAGCAAAAACAAGTGCAGTGTCAGCGGGGGCTTCAGATGAAATGACATATTACTATATAAGTACAGGGAAAAAAATGTCATACAACTACTATGTCCAAATCGATAAGCCACAAGAATTATCTATCGACGAAACCTACCCCAATCAATACATCAAAGTCAAAATTCCGCAATATCTCATTGATGCAGGAATTCAAGATAAAACTGCCCAAATTACTGCATCTTATAAAATTGAGCAACTTGAGTATAATGTAGGAGAAACAGCGTGTGCTTCTAATTCAGATTCTAACACAGTCAAACTCGGCGCAGAAGCAAACTACTATTATATCAATGTTACAGATAAGCTGTATCCGGGTAAGAACAAAATCACACTTTGGTTCAACGAAATCTCCAAGCAATACTTCACGCAGAGCGATTCGCTTGAAGTCCAATGTGACTACATTGCCACGCTCGCGCAAATAGACACAGTTACTTACGAAAACCTTTATGACACTAGTGGGTATATCAAAGGTTTTGCACTTAGTTTTAATAATGTCAACTACAATACGCACTTTGCCTATAGACTGGACATTGAAGGAACACAGTGGAATCAAAATTTTCGAAAGAGTTTACTTTTGAAATCAACTAGCACCTATGATAAAACATTATGCTATACAATATCATACGGAGATGACAGCATTGCAGAACAAGCAAAAGTAAGCGCTAGTGGTTTACGTACTCGCAAAGGCACAACTAATGGGTATACATATAGTCCCTACAGCTACAGCCCTTGTGTGAAAAAAAGTGGCAATTATGTGATGACATTCCTTGTCCTAATCGACGGCGGATTGCCAGATGAATACTCAATCAAAATCACATCTATCGGCGAGCTCAAAGTCAATAGCAATAGCGAAGTGAATCCACTGCTTAGTGATTTGAATAGTTTAAAAAAGGATGGCACTACACTCGCAACAAGGAGTTCAGAACCTAAAGAATTGTTTTACATTATGAAAGGCATACTCAAGCAAGCGAACTTGTCAATCGGTGTTAAGAACAATGGGGAATTCAAAGAAGCAACTTCGAACTCAACTTCAAATGCTGTTGCATATGTGTATAATACTGATAACCCCGGCAATTCATTCAGTTGCTTATCCTATTCAACAAATCAAAATTCAAAGACATTTTCAGGAAAATACAATAGCAATGTATATTTAAAAGTTACCTTACCTAAAAACGACTACCAAGCAACAAAATATGGTTTATACTGGACTTTGGGAAACACATCCGATTCTGGGTATATGACTGTTTTAAATATAGATGAAACTAACGGGAATTATTATGAAAGTGGATATTCTGAAGTTGAAATTGTCACTGAGGGCGAGTCAGTGGTAGCATACATTGACCTTGTTGAAATTGGAGCACTTAGTTATAGGGGCGCTTATACATTCTGGATAACTGCAATAAACGAAAGTACAGTTGGTTCTAATGAGTATGTCTATGAAAATCCCAAGGTTGATTCAATTACGCGCTTTGCAAATCGTTTTGATAAAGTCAATACACCTACACTTGGAACAAAAAGCTCATTTGATTTTGTTGAAGAGCAATATATAGAAATTACAAACTTTGGTAGATATTCACTCGACAAATATAATACTAGGGAATATAAAATCAAAGTAACAATTACTGAAAAGGATGAAAATGGAAAGACTTTAGAATATTCCTTTGAATTTTCTAACAATTCAATCAATAGTAATTATTCTGCAGAAGAACTATATCCATATTATCAGTATAGTTCCCTTTATATTCCGTATGCCTATTTGGAAGAGAAATTTGAAGAAAAAGGATTTGTTTTTGGTAATATTTATGTAAAAATATACATAGACGTAACCGAGTCGGATTACTTGTGGGATTCAGATGATTCTGACCCAGCAATAATACAATACAAAGGTTACATCGAATTTCCAAACTTTGCAAAAAACGAAGCCGAATTCAATGGTGGCACATACGAAAATCCGGGAAGTGGCACAGCATATACAGAATATACCTTTGGAAATGATAGTGAAATTCCAACTAAGATTACAGCGAAATATCTCATCAATGCAAACAAGAAATTTTTAAATAACTCAAAATACAAACTTAGACTAAAGGTTTGGAACTCTACAAATTACAAAACACTTGATTTAGAATTAGGAAACAACAAATCTTTGGAGGTATTTAACATTAAAAAAGAAGGAACTAAGGAAGGAATTTTACATGATATATTGGAAACGAACTTCACATACGGCGAACACACACTCGGTATGCAAATTGAAGGACTGTATTATTCTGATGACAAGGAAGAAGTTCCCGATACCGCATATTATTATGATAAAGGCACATATTGGATAAATTTTGTAGTCAAGTATAAGTTGCGCGCCCCAACAGTTGAATTTGAATTAGATAATAACAATATAAAATTGAATAGTTTGAATATAAAATATTACTTTAAAGAATTGAATGAAAATGAAATTGATACAATTTATAAGGATAAGGATACTTATGTTAAGTATAATATTAAAAGTGATTCTTGGTCTAGCGAGGGAAGTTCAAATATAAATATTGATAAAGATGGTGTACAAAAAATTATATTAGATAATGAAGATAATAAAGATAATGAAAATACGGGCAAATTCGAAGCAAAGGTTTACTTATCGTGTAGTAATAACTACATACTTGACTCGGATGAAGTCTCTTGTTCCCAAATAGTCAAGAGCCTACCGGGTGTATCGTCCGCATATATTGACATTGAGAAAAAAATTGATACAAATGGCACCACATATAATAACGTAAAACTCACTATTAAGGTCCAAGAAGTCAAAACATTTAATTCAAATGCTACCGTAACGTTTAAAGATGGCGAGTTGAGAGTAGAGTACTTTAAATTTGAGCTTTATCTTATTAATGTCGCAAATGCAAACACAGGAACTATCAGTGAAGAGTATACGGGTAGCATTAGTCGCATACAAGCCGATTTAAATCGTGATTTTAATTCATTAATGTCCAATACTTCCAAAAACGCTTTTGCGCCAGGGAGATATTATTTCAAGATAAGAATTTCTGAAGATACAAAAATAGGTGATGAGCAATATAGAGCGAGTGATTGGTACTATGTCGGGAAGGAAAACTGTTTTGCGGGAAGTGGAAGTAAATATAATGCGAATGCACGTCAAATAAAAAATACCTTGAAAGGAGATACGAATGCATCTACTTGCAAATACACAGTCGCTTACACAAATTGGAACTCTTCAAGTTTGACCATTGTGCGCGACAATTCCACATACAAAGGTCTTGTTACTGGAGTGAGATTTAATACCATAAGGGACGGCGGTGGTGTATCTGTACTTACATTTTTGACATATCAAGCAATTGGCAAACAAAGTAACAACAACGACGGTGTAAGTGACAACAACAACGGTGTATATATAAATTCCGACCCAAGTAATCCAAGTTTTCGATATTTTTCATATAGAATGAAGCTATCGTTTAAACAAACAGGGAATGAAAATGTAGAAGAACAATACTATTCCTCAACATATAGCGGTTTTACTGCTACAGGAAGTACCGAGAAATGGAACTTGTATTTGTATGTTAGGATAGATGAAGGCGCATTGAAAAAATATTTCAGCGTTTGGCAAAGTTTATATGAAGCATATAAAATAGATAAAACAAAATCAGATAGTATGCTAAACTATATAGAGATGTCGGCAACAAGTACTTCAAGTGTTAAATATAATGAGAAAGACTGGGTTAGTTACGCAAAATTAAGTACTAACAATACTACAGTAGAAAACGTACCAAAACGTCAACGTCTATCTCCAGTGACTAAGCTTGAGGCTTCCACTAGTGATGTAAGGGGAGATTGGCCTTTTGAGGCGATAGTAATTGGATATGATTATATTGCTAGCTGGGACAATTATTCAAGTCGATTATCATCTTATATTGAAGGCATAGAAGTAAAATACTATTTTTACTACAACAGCTGGCTTCAGGCGAATTTGAAAACCCCAACAGATAGGGATAGATACAATAGGTGGGTTACTCCTAATCATTGCATTATAAACAAAAGAACAGGAGAGCCAGATATTAGTAAAACATCTTATTCTGTATACTTAGGAAACTTGGATGATAGACTAGATGGTTCACTTGCTAGAGTAGATGAATCACGAATATGTGTAATAGTACAAGTCAAAAGTAAAAGCAATGAATATGATGATTCAGCAATTGTAATGAACAACAACTGGGGTGCCAACCCATTTGAGAAGTGGCCTAGTAATCCGAATTACCCACTCCCAGAATATGAAAAAAGTTGTGCAAAATATTCGTGGTAAGCCACTCACTATAAAAATGGTAAGCCACTCACGCCCATCGTCATTGCGAGCGAAGCGTCGGTGCCAGACGGCACAGGTGCAGGTGTGTGTTGGTGTGAGTATGTTGTTGTGAGATGACAACCAAACCTGCAGTCAAGGCGAGCCTTGCCCGGA
>CAZAYL010000004.1:0-49539 GCA_964489405.1 uncultured Lachnospiraceae bacterium
ATTTGGTTGAGTGCTTAATCATTTCTCGTCTCCTTTACTATTTTTATGAACTTAAGTCAAATTTTTTTCCTTTGCTTTGTGGACAAGATATACTCCTTCAACTTAACATATTTTTATTATACCCATTTTTTTATTTTTAGTCAACTATTTTTGTTATGTTTTCAGTTTTTTTGTGAAATTTTATGAATTTTTGTTGTTTTTACCAAATTAATTACAATTTTATACTTTTAACCGCCGTCTAATAAAGGTTGATAAAGGTGTTTTTTGTAGGAACGCAAAGTCAAAACATTGACTTTTGTTAAGGACAAATTAATATATTATAAGTACGTACTATACAACTACATACACAATTAATCAAGTAGATGCATTAAGCTTCTTATAATTTAATAGTGTATCAGCATATGAATCATCTGTATAGTATATATATGCACTACTAGGCAAGACATTACGCGCATACATAAGCTCTAATTCTGTAAGTCCATTGGGCAGAACGACGATTGAGAAATCACTTAAATCAAGAATTGTCATCAAATAACTTTTTGCGTAATATAATTTAGACAATTTTGCCCCATTATATGAAACCCTTGTCGAATTAATTGTTATAATGCCATTGATTGGTTTATTCGTCATTGATTTGTACGCATACTCAGCAGACTCGTCAACAACAATTTGTTTGATTGTCAATTTACTTTGCAAATACTCAATTGCGTCGCGGTTATCATACGGGTCAGCTGAATCATAGGCTATGACACCATCTAATGTATTTATATGCTTACGCTGTATAATTTCAATATAGTTTTCAGCTTCACTGCGCCCAGCAACCCCAAACAAAATTTTTTCATTATAATTTGTTGTAATGATGTAGCACCCGTCGACAAGTTCAGTAATAGTATCAGTTTTGTATGTTTTGGGGATATTTGATGTTATAAGCCCCAAAAGAATACAAGTTGTCAAGATGATGCTAATCCCAAGATGATAGTCAGGATGAATGAAAACAAATGATGAGATAATGACCAATGCGACATAATACAAGGAAATCAACCACCCCATTTCAAACACGTAGACTGATGCGAGTGGAAGTTCAACAAACAACGACGGAAACCAGTACACAAAGGACATTGGCACCGCAGATAACTTGAGCGTAAACGCCATAAATGGGAATATCAGCACGACAATTAAACATGCAAACAACAAAATATATGCAAGAGAAAATATAGGTACGACTACTATATTCGCAAGTACTGAGTAAACGCTAAAGCAGTTAAAATATTCTGCCATTATGGGATAAATACCGATTTGAGACGAAATAGTCATTGCCATACCAGTTGCAAGCCAATTAGGAAATTTGCAACGCTTTTTGAAAAAGTTTGTCAATGGTTCACAAAAGAACACAATGCCAACGACGCACGCAAAACTCATCAAGAAACCCGCATCCAAAATTGACATTGGCCAAATTAACATAATCAAAATACAAGAAAACCCAAGTGAAGACAATATGTCCCCTTGTCTGCCAAGATTTTTTGCCGACAAAACCACGAGCCCCATTATTGTTGCGCGGACGACGCTAGGCGTATAATCACAAAGATAGCAATAAAATACTAAGACCGCTGTTATGATGCAAAACTTGAGTAATTTATTCCTTTTGATAAAACGCAAGCACATTAGTATTATTGATATTATGAATACCACATTCATACCACTGACTGCGACAATGTGCATTACCCCACTTATTTTAAACGACGTATTCGTCATTTCACTCAAATAGTCACTGTCACCAAATAAGACCGAGTAGGACAAATATGCGATTTCTTGTGGCATTTGGTCAACAAGGTGGTCGAGCACTCTATTGTGGACTGCTTCAGCTGATGACTTTTTGTAGCTATAGTAATCTAGCGGATTTTCAGCACTTATTGTTGCGGAGCCAGTGTAATGAATATTCTTGACTAATTCATATGAACTCAGTTTTTTGACCGATTGAAATTTTGAGACAATATTGCTTGTGTAAAATCCAATTTTTTGCCCTTTTTGTATCTCTCCAGCGATATCTCCGCGTATTTGAAAGCGCGCTTTGCCAGCAAGTTTTCGCTCAACTCCCTCAGACTTTATTATTACATTTTGCAACATTACATACGACACTGTTTGGTATTCATCGACAGTTGTTGCGGTTCCTGAAACATAATATTGGGTGTCGGTGTCAAGCACGTCTTCAAAACTGCGAATTTTTGCATCACATAGTAGACCGCCTGCGATGTATGTTATCAAAAGTAGGAGCCATAAAAATTTGTTTTTAAACATAAAAGTTAAAAATCTTTTGCAAATACTTGTTTTTGAACTAAAAAATTCGGCTACAAATGCAAACATTGTAACAAAGCCCAAAAGTAACATTGCAACAACGAATGCTATGGAATTATCATTATAATACCCCGACAATACAAGCCCTGCTCCAGCACACATCGTAAGCGAAGCGAATAGCAAGGGGCGACGTGCGAAAATTCTTATCATTTGTTTCCTTTTCGCTTATTATATCATACAAAGCATTATTTTTCAAGTTATTTGCAAGTTTACAAAATTAATTACTATTAGAGAACTCTCAAAGCAAATTTCACAGTAGTAACTGCAAAATTTAGTTAGAAACAATTTAGTATTTATTTGAACTGCATTTTACTATCATTTATTTCACTGCTTGAAATTTATAGTGATGTTTATTGCCATTTTTTGTACGCTTTAAGTTTAGAAAATCAAAAATTTTAAACTTAAATTCCACTTGCATTAATTGCTTAGAGTAAGTCCAAAAGAAAAGAAATTTTTAAAGAAAAATAAAAAATAATATTGACATATATTAGTATTAGTGTTATAATACATTGTAAAAAGAGGGGTTGTATGAAAAATTTGACAAACAAAGCAAAAAATTATACCCAAAATGCGCTTGATTTTGAAGTCCAACTAATTGAAAAAATGCCTGAGTGCGACTGCAAGACATCCTTTTTGATGACATCAAAAATGTTGCTGAACCAAGTTGAAAAAGACGGAAAAGTAATCCACGAGCAATTGTTTTTACTTCCTAAATTCTATGAATCGGCAATAAATAAAGATAAAATTTTGTTTGATGCCAATGTTCATCACTTTGCAAAACTTATTGATTTCGATATTCTAAAAAGTTGCAATATGATGAAAGCGATGATGAATAGTCAGGTATGTATGTTGATTGACAAAATCGATTACTATGCAAAGCACGAGATGATAGTTCGCAAAAATATTAATACTCATCTTCAAAATTGTGCAAAATGCTATTCATTTTTAAACAAAGGCATTCGAAATTTCAATATCAACAACAAAAATTTAGAGAATTTGATGCAAAGTTTGCCAAAAGATGACGACTTCAACAAACAAAATTTGCCGAATTTTTATTACTGCAAGAAAGATTTAATCAATAAAATCAAATATGTAAATAGTTTTACACCAAACTTTATTGAAATTGATAATTCTATGCTTGCTGATTTTGACAAAAATACAACCAACAACAAAATTAAAGGAGATTACTCATTATGATTTATGCACCTATTAAATACAAGAAGATTGATGTTTCTTCCCCACTCTATTTGAATTGCTTATCATACTCTATTGCGCCAATAAGTGCCAAAAAAGTTAATTACAATATTGCGGAAGAAAATTTGCAAAGTGTACCAACTAAAAACCAAGCACTTAATGTGAGTGTGATTGTTGAAGAAAGCAAGAATGCTTCCGCTTCCCAAAAGGCTACTTTTGATAATATAGTTTCTGAAATCCGTGGAAAATATGAGATTAAGCCGATATGTAAGCAAGCTACACGCGAAAAAATCAAGAATTTCGGGACAGACTTTTCACAAAAATTTGATGCGCTTTTTGGTGAAAAATTAAACGCCACAAAAGAAAAGGTTGACGCGCTTATAAACAAAATGTTTAAGAGTGATAAAGAGCAAAAGATCGAGGATAGTCAACAAAGCGCAAATGCTCCAAGTTCACAATCTATTAAGGTTGTTGAATCGGATGAAAGTGTGAAAGAATCAAGCGTATTCTCTAAATTTAAAACTAAAATTCAAAATATGCTGAATAAAGAGCCTTCAAGCACTACTGAACCTGCAAATGCCAAAGAAAATTTGGATGCTATGAACAATTCATCCAAAAATGTAGCTGGCAACTTAACTGATAAAGAAACAACCCTTGATGCGAAAGAGTCTAAGAGTAAAGAAACGCTTGCGGTGAAAATTGCTCGCACCACGACAAAAATCAAAGAGTTTTTGGCGCAAAAGAAAACTTCAACTGACAATGATGAAACGGTAGAAGTTGACGAATTAAATATCGAAGAAAATAAAAATCAAAATGGCAAGACTTTAAAACAAAGATTGTTTGTGATTACACATTTAGGTAAGCAAAAAGCTCAAGATGAGAGCTCAATAAGTGCACAGAGTGATATCAATAATGTAGATGCTAGCGCTACTTGCAATGAAAGTAAAAAGACTACTCGCAAAATTATTTGCAAGAAAGAAGAAAATGGCACTTATAAACGCAAGAGTTATTATGCTATCAAAGTTGAAAATGCCAAAAATCACATTATCAACGCAGGCAGAAAAGTTAAAGATTCTTCGAAAAAATTTGTTTCTTTCCTAAAAGAAAAATTAAAAGCACCAAAAGAAACGGAATTGGTGGACGAAGACGATTACACAAGATTTGGTTTTAAAAAACAATTTATCAATAACCCAACGACATCTACATTGAGTGATATATCTGAAAATGCTAACGACGCTGAATCACACAAAAGTAGAATGACAACACTAGATGACTATTTTGAATTATAATAAAAAACACATAATTTTGGAGAAATTCCCTTCCTTAGATGGAATAATTCCAAATATTATGTGTTTTTTTAAGTTGCAACGTACAACAACGCACTACTTTCGATTATTAAATTCAATTGTCGTCATCAATATTATCAATAACTTCAACATTTGAATCAGAATTTATAATTTTTGTCTCTTGCTCTTTCAATTCAGCAAATTCCTTATTTAAAATTTCAATTTTCCCTTTCGCATTGTTTAGCATATTATAGCATTCTTTACAATCTTTCATCGCTTTTTCGTATAGTTCTATGCTTTCATCAAGCCCAATATTCCCACTTTCAATTTTTTTTGTAATTTCTTCAATATTTTTTATTAATTCTTCAAATTTCATTTTTAGTTCTCCTATTGACTTCATTTATTTTTGCAGTTGTATATCCATCAACTAAGTTAATTTTTATATTTTGCCCTATTTGCAATTGTTCAATGCTTTGTACGACTTGATTTTGTTCATTTTCTAGTTGTGCAAATCCTCGTCTCATTATTGTGAGTGGATTTGATTTTTCCAATGCCTGCGCTAATAAATTGATTTTGTTTGTTTTATTTACAAGCGATATGTTTTCGAAATGGTCAAATTGCTGGAAACGCAACTCAAGGTTCTGTATTTTCCGTTCGATATTGTGAGAAATATTGGTATGTATTTTACCCATAAATTGATTTAATCTTGTCTTATAATCATAATTTAAACGATTAATTGCGATACTCATTCTATTAATCAATTTCATCACTTGTTCACGATAGGCACTCACATTCGCGACGACTAACTCTGCGCCAGCTGACGGAGTGGGTGCGCGTTTATCTGCAACAAAATCAATAATTGTAAAGTCTGTTTCGTGCCCAACTGCCGAAACAATTGGCGTTTTGCACTCAAAGACAGCGCGCGCAAGTCTTTCTGAATTAAAGCAATCTAAGTCTTCGCTACTACCACCGCCACGCGCGACAATAATGACGTCCAAATTCATTTCGTCAAGCACTTTGATTGCCTCAATGATTGTTTCATCGGCGCCAGTTCCTTGAACTCGACATCCATATACAAATAAATTTACAGCTTGGTTGCGCCTATACGAAACATTGCGAATATCTTGCAAAACCGCCCCTTGTAGACTAGTTGCAACTCCTATATTAATTGCGTTACTAGGTACAATTTTCTTATGCTTCTCATCAAATAGTCCTTCTTTTTCTAACTTTTCTTTTAACTGTAAAAATTTTAGATACAATGCACCTTTACCATATGCAATCATTGAACGAACATTAAAACTGAGACGCCCACCTTTGACATAATAATTTGGGGAACCTTTCACAATGACACTCTCTCCAACCTTGGGTTCAAATGGCAGTTTATTGGCGCCAAACATCACGCAATCAATTGTGGCATTTTCATCTTTTATTGAAAAATATGCAGTATCTCCGTGATACAACTTATATGCGGAAATTTCGCCAAAAATAGAAATGTTGTGCAACATTTCCTCTGAGTCAAATATTTTTTTTATGTAATTCCCCAATTGTGAAACTGTTATGAATTTCTTTTCATCAGTCATTATGTTCTCCAACTATAGACGCAATAACGCCATTAATAAATTTTGAACTCTTTTCTGTGGAATATTCTTTAGCAAGTTCCAAAATTTCATTTATGACAACTTTGGTTGGTACTTGTTGTATGACATTTAATTCCGCATAACAAAGCAAAAGCAAAACTTTGTCTACTTTGTAGACTCTTGCCCATTCATAATCTTTTAAATATTCTTCTAGTTTTTGTTTTATTTCATCAAAATTGTTAGAAACTGCATCAAACAAACTTCTAATAAAGTTTTTTTCTTCTTCAGTTGGCTCTACTTCACAAACTAATGCGAGATTTTTTTCATAATCAAAGTGTTCCATATTGTCAAGGAACGCAAAAATAAGTTTGAGCGCAACTGCTCTACATTCATGTCTAGTCATTATTCTTTCTCCAAATTCGAAAAGTCAACATCGACAATATTAACATTCACTGCCTTAATTTTAACATTCATCATATTTTGGACATTATTTTTAATGTTTTCTTGAATACGCCAAGCAATTTCTTTGATATTTGCATCTGAAAAAATGTTAATATAAACATCGACAACCACTTCCCCGCCGTCAAAGGACACTTTTACGCCATTGTCGCGCTTCCCCATAACTAATTTGATGATTGGATTATTTGAAACTCTAGCCATAGATGCAACGCCACTAATTTCTTTTGTTGCAAGTTGAATAATTGAATTGATTATGTCCTTGTTGTACATAACTTTGCCTACAGTTACTTCTTCAATTTCGTTATTATTTTCCATAATGAGCTCCTTTAGATTAATTAATTATAACACATTATATTATATTTTTCAATCACTTTGCGTGGATATTATGTGAAAAATTGTGCATTTCTAACTCTAAAATACCACTTTATTTTGTGTAGATTAATACGATAATATAAATTTAAACACATTAAAATGTGCCTAAAATGTGCCTAAATAAAAAACAACCACAATATATAGTATTACTTATTAATGTAATATACTACATATTGTGGTTTTTATTCGTGGTGCCGAAGGTGGGACTTGAACCCACACGAAGTTACCTTCGCAAGATTTTGAGTCTTGTGCGTCTGCCAATTCCGCCACTTCGGCTTACTTGCATATTATAACATATAAAATGTCAAAATGCAAGCATTTTAAAAATGTTTTTTTTATAAAAGGTTATATTTTTACAAAAGTATTGTAGCAACTATTTTAGAGCAAAATACAAATTATTCCACCTTTTCCTTCGTTGACGATTTTAGTCAATGTTTTGCGCATTTTGCGTTGCGCATCTATTGGCATTCCCAAAAGTTTGTTCTTAATACCATCGCTGACGATATCACTAAGCGAACGTCCAAGAACATTTGTATCCCACAGTGCTTGCGGATTATTTTCAAATTCTTTTTGTAGATAATTTACAAAGTCAGTTGTTTGTGCTTCAGTGCCAACGAGTGGAGATAAGTCTGTTTCGATGTCAACTTTCATAATATGCAAACTTGGGGCACTAGCGTGGAGCTTGACTCCGTATCGGTTGCCTTGCTTAACGACTGCGGGCTCGTCGAGAGTCATATCGGTTAGTTTGGGATTTACTACGCCATAGCCTGTTTCTTCGACTGACTGAAGAGCATCTTTTAGTTTATCGTACTCTATTTTTGCGTGGGCAAGATCTTTGATATTGCTAATCAATTCAAAATCGTTTTGAATATTCATTCCACATTGCTCACTTAATACATTATAGAATATGTGTGGCTTTGGTGTAACAACAAAATCAACACGTCCCTCCCCCATTTTGACAATGCTAGCGCTGAGTTGCTCAAATTCGTCGCTATTTTCAAATAATGGGTCTTGTGAAAAATCGCCAATTTTTTCAACATTTGCAATTTTATTTTTGAATTCGTTGACTACATTTTCTATCAATGGGTGAGCAAATGGGAGTGCTTGCATCCATAGGGGCATTTTGATTTCGATTGCGACAAGCGGAAATTCTTCTAATAGATTTTCAAATATTGAATTGATATTATCGGAGTTTAAATTTGCAACATCCATTGGTATAACTTTGACATTATGTTTTTCGCTAATTTCGTTAGCAAGTGCCTTTGTTTCGGGCATTTGAGGATGCGCTGAATTGAGAATAACAACAAACGGCTTATTAATTGATTTTAATTCATTTATAACACGCTCTTCGCCTACAACAAAGGATTCGCGCGCAAGGTCACCAAAACTGCCATCGCTTGTCATCACAATGCCAACGGTTGAATGATCGTTGATTACCTTTTCTGTGCCAATTTCAGCAGAACGCTCAAGTGGCATTTCATCATCACTCCACGGAGTTTTGACGAGTCGCGGACGATCATTTTCTTCTGCACCTAACGCGCCAGAAACAAAATAACCCACACAATCAATCAAGCGAACGTTCATTTCAATATTGTCTACATTTATTTTGACTGCTTGTGATGGAACAAACTTTGGTTGGGTTGTCATTATCGTTTTGCCGTCCGCCGACTGCGGAAGTTCGTCGATAGTGCGATTTTTGAGATTTTTATCCTCTATATTTGGTATTACAAGTTTTTCCATAAAATTGGTGATAAATGTAGATTTTCCAACACGGACGGGGCCTACTACCCCCAAGTAAATATCGCCACTAGTGCGTTTTGCAATGTCTTGGTAAATGGTATTTTCCATTTCTCCCTCCTAAATTTATAACATTATATGTGGAGAATTATGCCAATATTACAAAAACGCTGTATAAAAAAGACAAACTGTTTTACTTTTAGTTTGTCTTATCGTTATTCTGATTCATTTCTAAATTTTGTTCTTTTTGTATTGGTATGTCTTTATTATCAAGTTCGCAAATTTTATTTTGCAATTTTTTGATTGTTTTTTCTTGTTTATGCTTTTCTTTTTTTATTTTTTTGCGTTCTTTCTTTTCTTGCTTCAAGATTTTTTTCAGAGCTTTCTTTAGATTAGCTTTATTTTCTCTCCCGACGAGTAAACGTTGGATATTGGCGCGGTGTGCAAACCATACAAGCGTAAACATCGCAAAAATCATCAATCTTATCGCAAGTGCGACGCCTGATGTTGCGTCGTTAGGGATTCCATACACTTCGACAATTGCCATAGCTGTAACAAGAAGTAATGATGCAACTGAAACGTAATCAAAAAATAGGACGTACATAAAAGCACAAACAAAAACTATTAGCATTATTAATGGGTCGGCGACTGCAAATACGCCTAATGTTGTTGCGACACCCTTGCCCCCTTTAAACTTATATATGACGGGAAACATATGTCCGACAACAGTGGCAAGTCCGCAAGAATACAAACCTATTAACTGCCACGAATTACCCATTGTGTAGTAAAACGTCAAAAAACCCATCAAAGACGGAACAACTCCTTTGATAATGTCTAAAAATAAGGTCAAGAACCCTATTTTTGCACCATATGTGCGCAACATATTAGTTGACCCTGGATTTCCACTGCCAACCTTAGTTATGTCGCCGTGCTTATATTTGCTAATTATTCTCGCAAAACTTATATTACCTATAAAGTAAGATATAATTACTTCGATACCTAATATTAAGGCGAAATACCACTCCATTTTTTACCCTCTAATATTGTTATTTATTATAATTTGCCATAAAGAAAGAGATATATTACAAATGACATTATTTAATTATGCTATAGTATTTAACTCAAACCTTCATTATATTAACGACCTTTGTTTACTATCAGCTTACATAAGTTCAGTCTTTAGTTTTTGAGCGTGTAACAAGAACTATAGGCGTTCCACTAAAATCAACTGCACTACGCAATTGATTCTCAAGATATCTTTCATAACTATAGTGCATCAACGTGCTGTCATTTACAAACAAAACAAATGTTGGTGGGTTTGTTTGCGCTTGTGTCATATATTTTATTTTTAGTCGTCGCCCATTTTGAGATGGTGGCGGTGTTATTGTGGTAGCGTCCATCAAAATTTGGTTTAGCATACTTGTTTGTAATCGTTTTGACGCGTTTTCATAAACTTTGAGAACTGTAGGCATAATAGATGAGAGCCTTTGCCCTGTTTTTGCGGATAGAAAAAGCGGAACAAAATATGACATAAATTTTAAATCTTCGTCAAGTTTTTGCTTATATCTACGACTTGTACTTTCATCTTTTTCGACCTTATCCCACTTATTGTATATGACAATTGATGGTTTCCCTTGCTCGTGAACAAGACCAGCAATTTTGACATCTTGTTCGGTTACCTCTTCGCTTGCGTCAAGGACAATTATACAAACGTCGGCGCGCTTGATTGCGTCAAGCGAACGAATAACACTATAATACTCGACGCTATCCATTTCAATTGAACTTTTGCGACGAATACCTGCTGTATCTATCAAAATATAATCTTTACCATCATAGCGGAAAGCACTATCGACACTATCGCGTGTTGTCCCCGCTTGATCAGCAACAACCATCCTATTGTCCCCAAGTAGTCGATTTGTTAAGCTAGATTTGCCAACATTGGGGCGCCCAACAATTGCAATTTTGAGCGGTTGCTCTTTTTCATTCTCGTCGTCAATAGGTGGAAAATCTTTGACAACAATGTCAAGCATATCTCCAATTCCACGTCCCTGTTCACCTGAAATTGCAAGAGGTACGCCAAGCCCTAATTCAAAAAAGTCATAAAGGTTGTCACATTTGTTATTGTCTACTTTATTTACTGCTAAAACTACAGGCTTTTTTGAACGGCGCAAAATTTCCGCAACTTCATAGTCGCCCTTGACGACGCCTTCTTTGCCGTCGACAAGAAATATAATAACATCTGCAATTTCAATGGCAAGCTTTGCTTGATATAAAATGTGTTGTTTCATCTCGTCTTGGCTCTTTAAATCAATGCCCCCTGTGTCAACAAGTGTAAATTTATAATTTAACCATTCAGCATCCATAATGACGCGGTCGCGAGTAACATTTGGTTCATCTTTTACGATGCTCACGCGTTTGCCAATGAGTTTGTTGAATAGGGTGCTTTTGCCAACGTTTGGGCGCCCGACAATAGCGACTGTTGGATTTGTTTTCATTTCCTTCTCCTTTTTCTACGCTATATATTGTGTATTCTAATTTTGTAATACACAATATATAGTATATTAATATTTTTCATTTTCTTAATGATAGATAGATTAAATCAATTTTTCGATAATAGAATTACTGATATAAAATGCGGTTGGGGCAATTTTTAAAATGTTTCCATCTACAATTATTAGTTTTTCTTTCTGTAAATTTATAATTACTTTTTGTTTGTCATAAAATAAATTTTCATTGAATTTTTGGTTGTATTTTTTAACATCAAGCCCTTGTTCTGTTCTCAATGCAAGCATAATCATTTCTTCTTTTTGCTCTTGTAGTGATAGAATTTCTTCAAATGACTTTGTGGTTCCATTTAGATATTCATTTATATTGTTTGTGTTTGAAAATCGTATACCATTTTTATATGAATGAGCTGAAAGTCCAAACCCTAGATATTCGCCACACGTCCAATAATTTTGGTTGTGTTTGCACTCAAAATTTGGCTTTGCGAAGTTTGAAATCTCATACCTTGGAAGATTATTTTGGCATAGAACATCATAAACAAAATTATATTGTTCAACCACCGTGTCATCGTTGGGGAGTGCTGTTTTACCAGAATCGACCATTTTTGCTAGCAAAGTGTTTTGTTCTAAAATCAGCGAGTATGCTGAAATGTGTGGCGGGTTATACTTAAGAACGCTTGTAAGTGTATTTTCGACGTCTGCCATTGATTGATTTGGCAACCCAATCATTATATCAAAATTGTAATTGTCAAAATTGTTTGATATTATTTTTGCGGATTTTTGGAAATCAGCGAATGTGTGTATTCTTCCTATTGATTTTAGTATTTCATTTGATGTTGTTTGAACTCCAAGACTTATGCGATTGATTTGAAATTCCTTGTAGTGTTTAATTTTATTCAACGTCAATGAATTTGGATTGGATTCAATTGTAATTTCAGCATTTTTGTCCACATTGAAATTTTGATAAATAGTTTTCATTATTTTGCCAATATGCGTGCAATCTATGCTACTAGGTGTTCCCCCGCCGATAAATATTGTGGAAATTTTGTCTGTTATGCGTGAAGTCTTTATTTCCTTGATGAGTTTGTCAAAATACATTTCAATGATTTGATTATTATATTTCCCGCTACAAAAATCGCAATAATAACATTTGCTTTCACAAAATGGAATATGGACATATAGACTTGTCAATGCAATTCTCCTTTCCCTAAAAAATTATTATAACAAATAGCCATTGTAAAATTACTTAAATTCTAAACCTACCTTTGCACATTCGGCTTAAAATTAATCAGAATTTGTTTTTAATATTGATAAAAATGCTTCGCTTGGTAATTCAACTGACCCAATTTTGCGCATTTTCTTTTTACCTTCTTTTTGTTTTTCAAGTAATTTGCGCTTACGAGTTATGTCCCCACCATAACATTTTGCTAGGACATCCTTGCGATATGCTTTGATTGTTTCGCGCGCAATGACTTTGTTGCCGATAACTGCTTGAACTGGAACTTCGAACATTTGGCGCGGAATAACCTCTTTGAGTTTTTCTGTTATTCCCCTACCACGCGAATATGCTTTGTCTTTGTGCACAATGATACTCAAAGCATCACATATTTCGCCATTTAGCATTATATCTAGTTTAACTAGGTCGCTTGGTTTGTATTCACTCATCTCATAATCTAGACTTCCGTACCCTTTAGATCGCGATTTAAGTTGGTCAAAAAAGTCGTAAATTATTTCATTGAGAGGCATTTCGTATGATAATTTAACTCTCTGCTTATCAATGTATTGCATATCCAAAAATGTGGCACGTTTTTCTTGGCACAAATCCATTATTTGCCCGACATAATCAGGGGGAAGATATATGTGTAAACTAACAAAAGGCTCTTCGATGTGGTCAATTTCGACCGCTTTGGGGAGATTAGCTGGGTTTGAAATTTCAAGAACTTCGCCGTTTGTTTTATAAACCATATAATTTACACCTGGCGCTGTTGTAATGACGTCGATGTTAAATTCGCGCTCTATACGCTCTGTTATGACTTCCATATGCAATAGTCCAAGAAATCCACAACGGAAACCGAAACCAAGTGCTTGCGAAACTTCAGGAAGAACCTGTAAAGATGAATCATTGAGTTTTAATTTCTCTAGTGCGTCTTTTAATTCCTCATATTTAGCACTGTCGACTGGGAAAATTCCACTAAACACTACGGGAACAACTTGCTTGTATCCTGGAAGAGCTTGCACATTTGAGTTTGCTTCAGCAAATGTCCCCCCGACTTTTGCATCTGCAACTTCTTTGATGCTTGCGGAAATGTACCCAACATCACCCGCTTGTAAAATATCAACTTTTTGAGGTCGTGGTGCAAATATGCCGACTTCGGTAACTTCAAATTCTTTGCTCGTTTGGATTAGCTTTATTTTTGAGCCTATCTTCACACTTCCGTCTACAACACGCACTAAACAAATCGCACCTTTGAAATTGTCATAATATGAATCAAAGATGAGTGCACGTAGCGGTGCATTTTCGTCCCCATTTGGCGCGGGGATATTATTGATGACTGCTTCAAGCACTTTATCAATATTTAACCCTGCCTTTGCTGAAATCAGTGGGGCATCTTTAGCGGGCAACCCTATTAATGTTTCAATTTCTTCAATTACTTTTGGCGGGTCGGCGCTTGGCAAATCAACTTTATTGATGACGGGGACAATTTCCAAATCATTTTCTAGCGCTAGATAAACATTGGCAAGTGTTTGCGCTTCAACACCCTGCGTCGCGTCGACAACAAGAATTGCCCCCTCACACGCGGTAAGTGAACGCGACACTTCATATGTAAAGTCGACGTGTCCTGGTGTATCAATTAGATTTAGAGTATATGTTTGTCCATTATAATCATAGCGCATACGCGTTGGAGTGAGCTTGATTGTGATGCCACGTTCGCGCTCTAATTCCATACTATCAAGCAGTTGTGCTTCCATATCGCGTTTTGCAACAGTGTTTGTGAGTTCTAGCATTCGGTCAGCAAGTGTTGATTTGCCGTGGTCGATGTGTGCAACTATACAAAAATTTCTTATATATTTTTGTCTATTTTCCATTGTATCTCCATTGTTTAAATTATACATTTTTTTGGTAAATTCGTCAAGCAAAATGCTAGTTTTTTCACACAACTAGTATTGATTGTAGGATAAAATGTATATGTAACCCCCCAATTAACAACCATAAATACTTTGAAAGTAAATACTTTTTTTGTGGAAACTATATCGAACTGACGGCTAATTTTAGCTAAAATGCAACTATACCTATCAAATTGTGCAGGAAAACGACAAAAAAATGCAACTTTTTTGCATAAAATAGTAGACAAAAGCATAATTATGTGCTATAATAAGTTATAAATTTTAACGTAACGCTTAATGCGAATTTATATACAAAAATCTTGGCTAAATTTTGTGCCAACACTGTATTCCCTTCTAGTCAAGGTTTTATAGGAGAATTTAATGGATATTCAATTAGACGAACCATTTATTATAAAAAATTTTATTGCACACAAGGGACTTTATGACCACCAATCACCTGAAAATTCTATGTCTGCTTTCAAAAAGGCGATTGACAACAATTATATTATCGAATGTGATGTTCGACTTATTTCTGATGGGACTGTAGTGGTTTTTCACGATGAGCAGTTATCTAGGATGACAAACCGCGATGGTTATGTCAAAAACTTAACAAAAGAAACTTTAGTTGACTATAAGTTACTTGACTCGGATGAGAGTATTCCTACTCTTGAACAAGTGCTTGAACTTGTCGATGGCAAGGTCGGAATTTTGATTGATCTCAAAGACACACAAATTAGAGTTGGTCAACTTGAAAAAGCTGTATGCAAACTAATACGCCATTACAAAGGAGATGTTGCTGTTCAGTCTTTTAATCCCCTTTCACTAGAGTGGTTTGCAAAACATTTGCCCAATGTTCTGCGCGGTCAAATCTCGTGCTTCTTCAAAGGTCGTGAGTATAAAGGTGTTTCATTTATTAGAAAATGCTTGCTAAAACGTATGAAATTTAACAAGCGCTCGAAGCCAAATTTCATCTCTTATGATATAAATGATTTGCCAAATAGGTTTGTGAAAAAATATAAAGGACTCCCTTTGATAGGTTGGACTGTAACATCACAAGAGCAGTATCGCAAAGCATTTAGTGATGTTGATAATATTATTTTTGAAGGGTTTGTTCCGAAAGTAGTTCCAATGAAATTGGACACGACTTTAGCCCCCATTGATGCTGATGGAATTAAAAATGGAGAAGATGAAATTGTTCAACCTGCATCAATAATTGAATCAGTTGTTGATACAACAGAAAATGTTGCTAATTCATAAAAAAGTCATACGGACGCTTAAATAGCATACGTATGACTTTTTTATAATGACAATAAAGATAGGAACGAACTAATATAAAATTTTAATCAATTGCATTGATTTTGAACTCATTACATTATTGCGTCTTAATTCCCTATGTTTATCACAACAATTTAAGTGTAAAATTATAAAAAAAGGAATACAAGTATTCCTCGCATTCCTTTTTGTACTAACGTTTGCTAAATTGTGGCGCACGTCTTGCTTTGTGAAGTCCGTATTTCTTTCTTTCTTTCATTCTTGAATCTCTTGTCAAGAACCCAGCTTTCTTGAGTTCAGGTTTAAGTGATTCATCAGCTTTCACGAGTGCTCTTGCAATCCCGTGGCGAACTGCCCCCGCTTGTCCTGAAACGCCGCCCCCAATAACATTTACAAAAATGTCATACTTTTCTTCAGTGTTAGTGAGTGCCAATGGTTGACGAACAATATACTTCATCGTATCCATTGGGAAATACTCGGAAATATCCTTTTTATTTATTGTAATTTTACCGCTTCCATTAGGCAAAATTCTAACGCGAGCGACGGAACTCTTTCTTCTACCTGTTCCAAGAAATTGAATCTTCTTTGATTTCAAAACTGCTTTACCTGCCATTATCTTTTGCCTCCTTTAATATTTAATGCGATTGGTTGTTGTGCTTGGTTGTCGTGTTCTGGACCAGCATACAATTTAAGGTGCTTAAGCATTTTTCTTCCAAGATTATTTTTAGGAAGCATCCCCTTAACTGCTAATTCAACGGCGTATGTTGGCTTTTTAGCGATCAAATCTTTATAGGCTGTTTCTCTAAAACCTTTAGCATACCCAGTATGCTTTCTATAAAGTTTGTCTGTCATTTTCTTTCCTGTAACGCGAACCTTGTCGCAATTAACAACGATTACATAATCTCCGCAATCTACGTGTGGAGTATAAGTAGGTTTATTTTTTCCGCGCAAAACTGATGCAACCTCACTTGCTAGACGACCCAAAATCATATCTTCTGCGTCAACTACATACCATTTGCGTTCAACATTTTGCGGATTGGCCATAAATGTTTTCATTTAATTTTACTCCGATTTATATAAAAACTTTTGATATATGTGTAAATTTTACACAATATCAATATGGTAAATATATCGGTCAATTAGAAGCGTATTGCCCGTTATATTAATGTCGCACTTACGATTAACTTGGGACTAATCAAGTATATTAAGTCTGACTTGAATATTTTACTAGAAAATTGCAAAAATGTCAAGTGTTTTGCCACATTTTGTTTACTTATTGCCCTAAAAAATACCTTTAATAATAAATTTTAATGAACTTGTTCAAATATTCAAATACAAAATTCGAATTGCCAAAGTTATTCGTATTCAACGCACTCTAAAGTCAAACCTTTCGCGGGGAGTGTCTCCCCTGCGCGAGAACGGTCTTTACTCGCGATTATATTAGGAATGCTATCCTTATCTAATTTTCTTTGTCCCACTTTCAATATTGTACCACAAATTATGCGAACCATATTGTGCAAAAAGCCATTTCCTGTTATTGTGATTGTTATTTCATCGTCAATTTTTGTCATTGTACATTGGGTTAGCGTGCGAACTGTCGTTGACAACTGCAAATTCTCTTGACAAAATGCTTTGAAGTCATATGTTCCAACAAAATATTTTGTGCAGTCAATCATAGCATCAAAATCTAGGTTGGGCCAAACTTGCAAATGTGTGTCTTCGCGCAACGGGCTTTCTATGCTAGAAGCATACATTTTGTAGCAATATGTTTTTGTCTTTGCATCATAACGTGCGTGAAAATTGTCGCAAACTTGCTCAGTTTTCTTGACGCGTATTTCGCGGGGCAAGTACATATTCATTGCATATGCTATTTTTTCGGGAGAAATAGTTTTATCAAAATCAAAGTGCGCCACTTGATTTTTTGCACTAACTCCTGCGTCCGTCCTGCCACTGCCAAACACCACAATGTTCTGCCCTGTTATTTTTTGCAATGCTAATTCAAGTTCCCCTTCAATCGTTTGTAGTCCATCTTGCGCTTGCCAACCACAAAATTGGGCGCCATCATACTCAATTATTGCTTTTATTCTCATATTTTAATTATAGCACAAATTCATAATTTTTTCAACGAAAATCAATTTCTTTAATTTACATACTAATGCTTTATTAAACAAATATTCATTCTTAAATTCTTAAATAAAAAAGGCTTTGCATTTAGCAAAACATTTCCCTGTTTTTTACTGTGTATATTATTACCACATATATAGAGAGTTATAAAAAAACACCATAATTGGTGCTTTGTGGTGGGACATCAGGGACTCGAACCCTGGACCCACTGATTAAGAGTCAGTTGCTCTACCAACTGAGCTAATGTCCCAAGATAATAAAAATAATTGCGCCGTCGAGAATATTTACTAACGACTTTTTTATTTTATCACATTTATATCTTAATGTCAATCATTTTCAAAAAAAAACTTCGAAATATGAAAAAATATTTTAGTGGACTAAAAACAAACAACTTTTCTATAAAAAAGTTGTTTGAATTCAGTCTGATTGCTAATTTATTTGACTTTTGTTAATTATTTAGAATTGCATTTGCATAAATTTTTTGCTCATTTTTGTTTTCATAAACTAAAATATTCCCTACAAAATCTTCTCCGACTCCATCGTCGTTAAAAATTGTAGCGCAACCCGCGAATAATTTTTCCGACACTTTGTCAGTTGGCGACTTGATTGTCATGCGAAACTTACAATATGAATTTATTATTAATTCATTTTTTAAGGAATCAACATAGACGCTCTTGACCCACTGATTTGCTTGCTTCTCACTATAGCCACAACGCCAAAAAGCTTCCTGCAAAGATGCTAAAATTTTAATTTCATTGTCGTACTTAATGAAATCTCCAAATGTATATGAACTCAAATTTTGCGTAACAAGGCATTTAGAAATTGTTCCGATGCTTGCAGAATCATTGACAATTCTTAATACTTTCATTTGCCCATCTACGATATAATATTTATCTACGCCACTATTATACAAAGCCAAAAAGTCTTGTCTTTCAATGACGGTTACAACAAGTTTGTTGGGAAATCGCGTTTCGACATTCAAGACACGCAAGCGCGGATAATTCTCTTCAATATTTTTGATGTGTTGCTTTTTGCTGACAAGAAAAATGCTTTGCCCTTGCTTAAATTTGCCACTATTAAGTATTTCTTCGCTATCTTTTGACGAATACAATGTTGGAATTTCTGCAAAAGATAATTCTACCTTGGAGAGAGAGAATATTGTACTTGATAAAACAACTACGAGTATAATAAGAGCAAACAACGAAAACATTATTGTTAAACTTCTTTTTCTCATTTTCCCTCCTTTCCATATTTTGCCAACTATTCCGCGCAAAATACGTCAAAAATCACTGACACACTATATTTGTAATTTCCAACACTTAAAGTGTACCAAATTATTAAGGTTGTTGTCAATAAAAAATGCTAAATTTTAGATAATATTTTTCATAACTTATACAAACTTTGTAAAATTACAAAAAATTTTGTCATAAAATGTCGTTCTTGAAATTTAAAAGTTTGTGTTGTCACAATTTTAATTATTAGTTTCGACTAGGCTAATATCGGCACCGAGCAAGCGCAATTTTTTGTCAAATTTATCGTACCCGCGCAAAATATGTTCAACAGCATTGATAGTTGTATACCCTTTTGCCGAGAGCCCTGCTAGAACTAGCCCTGCCCCTGCGCGCAAATCACTTGCTTTAACTTCGGCGCCATAAAGGTGTTCAACTCCATTAATATAGGCAGATTGATTTTTAACAATTATATTTGCGCCCATTTTCATTAATTCAGGGACGTGCTTATAGCGTGTTTCGTATAAGTTCTCAACAATTATGCTATTTCCTAAACTTACACATTGGAGTGCCATAAATTGGGGTTGCAAATCGGTTGGAAAAAGTGGAAAGGGGTTTGTTTCGACTTTGGGTATAGATTTAAGGCGTTTTGAATTCTCTACCGTTATGCTACTACTATTGATTGTGATTTTACTCCCTGCGCGCGAAAGTAAATTAAACAAATATTGATTGTGGTCATAGACGCAATTATGGAGCGTTATTTTCCCGCCACACATTGCAGATGCAAGTATATATGTTCCTGCGACGATACGATCAGCAATGGGGGTATACTCGACGTTATGTAATTTTTTCACTCCGTTTATAATGATTGTTGATGTTCCTGCCCCTTTGATTTTAGCACCCATTTTATTTAAAAAATTTTGCAAATCTACGATTTCAGGTTCTTTTGCAGAATTAAAAATTGTTGTTGTTCCTTTTGCTAGTACGCTTGCTAACATCAAATTTACTGTTGCACCAACTGACGGAAAGTCTAGAAATATTTTACCACCGCGCATTTGCGAGCCGTCACAATAAATGTTGCCGTGTTGCTCAATTACTTTTACATTTAGGTCTTTTAAACCGCGCAAATGTAAATCAATGGGACGAAGTCCAATGTCGCATCCGCCCGGATAACATATTTTCACTTTCTTAAAACGCCCTAGTAATGCTCCCATAGCATAAATTGAAGAGCGGAGTGGAGTTGTCAATTCAAGCCCAATTTCTGTCTTTGAAGCAGAAGCACCGTTGATTGTTAAAATTTCATCACAAGAATTGACTTTGAGTCCGATGTGCTGTAAAATTTTAATCATATTATGAATGTCTAGGAAGTGTGGGACTTTATGTAATATAGTTGTTTCTTCACTTAGGATTGCGCTGGCAATTAGTGGAAGCAAGGCGTTCTTAGATGACTCAATTTCGACATCTCCCCAAAGTGTGTTGCCACCATTTATTAAAAATTGTTTCATTGTTTCCCTCGCAAAAAAATAGATTTAACTATTTCATTTTATGCGTTCAGTTGCGGTTTTGGCACATATATTTATACTCGCGCTCAACTTGACTTTGTTTGTGGATATTGAAAAGTGCGCCGATTGCAACCGACATTTTTCAATAAGCCTAATTTTTTATTTATATATTTTGCTAGATAAACAATTAGCTTAAATTCTTTAATTTAAATTTGAATAAATTTTGTTTGCTTTGTTTATCTATGTTCAATAGCACGCCGATTGCCCCTAAGAACACGACTAATGATGTTCCACCCGCTGACACAAATGGCAGTGGTAAGCCAGTCGGCGGGATTGCACCCGTGACAACTGCGATATTCAAAATTACTTGTATTGCAATAACAAAAGTTATGCCACTTGCAAGCAAATTGCCAAAACGGTTTGGCGCGTTTTTTGCAATTTTAAAACCATAGAACACAAACACCATAAACACTATTACGATAGCAAGACTGCCAAACAAGCCAAGTTCTTCCCCTATAATTGAAAATATAAAGTCACTTTCGGAGAATGGTAGAAACAAATATTTTTGACGGCTGTTGAACAAGCCGACGCCAAACCATCCGCCCGAACCTAGTGCGTACAAACTTTGAACAAGTTGAAAACCTTCATCTTGCGCACTTGCCCACGGGTCAAGAAATGCGAGCAAACGTTTGAGGCGGTATGGTTCGGCAATAATAAGTAGCGGTATCAAAATTAGGAGTGGCACGGCGAGCATTGCTAGGTGCTTAAGACGTGCGCCCCCGATGAACAACATAAAAATGCAAGTCGCGCCGACGCACATCGTTATTGACATATTTGGCTCAAGCATAATTAGGACGCATATCAGTCCGCCACCGAATAATGGTGGCAAAAGCGACTTGAATTTGTGCATATTTTCATATTTTTTTGCTAAATATGTAGCACAAAATATGACTAGTCCAAATTTTGCAAATTCGCTTGGTTGTATCGTAAATGAGCCGATGCCAAGCCAGCGCGTGGCACCGTAATTGCTACGCGAGAGCCCTGGCATAAACACTAATGCGAGCAAAACTAGGCTTATTAACAAGGAAATTAATCCATATTTTTTTAATATGTTGTAGTCAATTTTATAAAGCACAAAACAACAAATGAGTCCTATCATCACGCCCCAAAGTTGCTTGCGAGCAAAGAAAAATGGGTCGTCGTATGTTATATTAGCGGAATAATTGCTAGCAGAATATATCATTATGATGCCAAAAAATGACAAAAATAATACACAAAATAGTATAGGTTTATTTATAAAGCGCAAGAAATTCTTGCGCTCGCGGGGGTATTTGTAGGTAATTTTTTTTATTATTTCCATATTCCACCTATTTTTTTTGTTTTCCCTTCTTATACTTTAAATTATTTTTCTAATTCATTGACAATTTGTTTGAAATAATTTCCGCGTTCTTCAAAGTTTGCAAATGAATCAAAACTTGCACACGCGGGGCTCAATAAGACGGTTTCCCCGCTTTGTGCCTTAATTACGGAAAATTTTATTGCACCAATAAGTGTTTTACATTTGAAAACTTGCACATTACTACACTTGTGAAGTGCGCGAAAGAGTTTTGTTTGAGTTTTGCCAAATAGATATACTTTTTTGACATTCTTTGGTAAGTGTTGAGCTAGAGTTTTGAACTTCTCTCCTTTATTACTCCCGCCAAGTAACAAATTGATTGGTTGATTGATTGCCTTGCAGGCGGTGATACAACTTTCGATGTTTGTTGCTTTACTATCATTGTAGTAATCTACGTTGTGTAATCTTCTAACAAACTCAAGTCTGTGTGCGGGCGTGTGAAAAGCACTAAGAACGAAGGCAATATTTTCAATACTAACGCCCGCTAAGATTGCCATACAAGTCGCACACAACATATTAGCAAGGTTATGCTCCCCAACATAATGTAAATTTTCTAGTTTTGCGACACTATATGTTATTATGCCATCGCTAAACATAATCATCTCATCTTGAACAAATGTGCCTTTGCAGGGTTGTTTTGTACTAAAATAATAAATTTGTGGTAAAATATTTTTTGTATATTCAAAACAATGATTGTCGTCAAAATTGACAACGGCAAAATCATTATTATTCATATTTTGGAATATTTTTAACTTTGCGCTAAAATATTCATCAATATTTTTATGAAAATCTAAGTGATCGGGCGCGAGATTCAAAAGTGCGCTGATGTGTGGATGAAACACTTTTGTTTGCGCTAATTGAAAAGACGAACATTCCAGAACAACCCTATCATTTTCACTCAAATCTAGTGCGTTTTGCGAAAAAGATTTACCAATATTCCCAAGTGCGTGAGAACTATAAGTTGTGGCAATCATTTCATTGAGAAGTGTTGCTGTTGTTGTTTTCCCATTAGTTCCAGTAATAGCAAAAATTGGCGCTGTGCAAAGTCTATAACCAAATTCAATTTCCCCGATACATTCAATTTGATTATTAGCAATTATTTTGATTATTTTCTTTGAAAATTGAGTAGTAGGACTTAAGATAATTAAATCCATATCTTGAATAATTCTTGATGTTAATGTCTTTATAAATACGACTTCTTTGTCATTAGAAATTAGCGAAATATCATTTGCAAAAACATAAATATTTGCTTTTAGTTTCTTGAGTGCATTGTATGCTCCAACACCACTTATTCCCAGTCCGCAAATCAAAACATTTTTACCTTGATATTCATCTAAAAAGTTTTGTTTTTTATCACTCTTGCAATAACTATCTAATTTGTGTTCTGAAACTTCACCATACATATTTTTATATTTCATTCGCTAAACCTCATATTGAAACCATTTATTTATATATACGTATATTTATCTCCCATTATGATAAATAGCATTACAAAATTTCATTATTTAATCATAGAAAGTGTACAAAGTAACATCAAATTAACATAAAAAAGGACAATCAATTTGTTGATTGCCCAAAATATTTTGCTAAGATTGAAGCGCCACTTAGCGGGTCTTCTATTTGCTCTTCTTCATTATTTCCATTATCAATGGATGAATATTTGATTGAATCTTCATTTTGCTGATTATCATTCATTGCGTCAAGATATTCTTTAATTTCTTCATTACTTAAACCTTGTTCGCGTAATTTTTGTTTCTCTAATTTACGCATATTTTTGTGATAATCGTTGATTGCGTCGTTGATTGCGTTCATTGCCAAAATTGGCGCATAAAGTCTGCTTTGTGGGATTTCTCCAAGTCCGTCTATAATTTGGACTTCGTGCAATTCTTCTGCTTCATTTACTGAAAGCCCGACAAGGGTTTGACAAGTCACATCGGCGATTGCGATAACTACTGCACAGCCAAACGCTTTAAATTTCGCGTCATTGATGATTCCGTCTTCGTCGACAAGTAAATAAAACTTAATTATTTCGTTCGTATTTGGGTCTTGTGCCATTCCTACACTATTTGCGCCTCTCAATGTACCAACAAATCGAGGGTTTGCAAATCTTTTCATAATTTCATTATTGTACATTATTAAACTCTCCTATGCTAGATTTTGTGAGTGGGGACATTGAACGTAATTTTTTAACTATTGTTACTAGTTTTTCCACGACATAGTCAATTTCTTCTTTTGCTATATTTTTTGAAATAGTAATTCTAATTGTTCCACTTGCTAACTCAGGGCTTAACTTGATTGCGTTTAACACGTATGATGGCTCTGGCGAACCAACGCTACACGCTGAGCCGACTGATACGGCTATTCCTTCTAGGTCGAGCATCATCATCAATGCTTCGCCCTCTACCATACCGAATGAAAGATTGATACTATTTGGCAAACGTTGGAATTTATGCCCATTGAGTTTGACGTATGGTATTTCTTGCATAACTTTATCAACAAAATAGTCCCGCATTTTTCTCAATTTTTGACTGTTGATTATGATATCACGACAAGCAATTTCGCACGCTTTGCCAAGCCCAACTGCACCAGCGACATTGACAGTTCCGCCACGCAAATTCCTTTCTTGGTGTCCGCCGTGGATTAGTGGAGCAATTTCGACGCCGTCTTTGATATACAAAGCGCCAATGCCTTTTGGCCCATTGATTTTGTGCGCTGACAAAGTCAACATATCGATGCCCATTTCTTTGACGTTAATATTAACTGCGCCAATTGCTTGCGTTGCGTCGGTGTGGAACAAAACGCCACGTTCTTTGACTGTTTGTGCGATTGCTTTGATATTTTGGATAGTGCCGATTTCGTTATTGGCGCTCATTATAGAAACAAGTAAGGTGTCGCTATCAAGATTGTGCAAAAGTTCCGCGATACTAACAAGTCCGTCAGAGTCGACTGGCAAATACGTTACTTTGAATCCACGTGTTTCCAAATATTTGCACGTTTCCAAAATTGATGGGTGTTCAATTTGTGATGTAATAATGTGCTTCTTATTTGTGCTTGCGTACTTCTCCGCAATTCCTATTAGCGCCCAGTTGTTTGATTCGGTTGCACCGCTTGTAAAATAGATTTCGTCGGGATTTGCTCCGATTGCTTTGGCAATTCTTTCACGCGCGATGTCAAGCGCAGAATTTGCATCACGACCAAACGAGTGCAATGAGTGTGGATTCCCGTATTCAATTGTAAAATACGGCATCATTTCATTCAATACTTCGCTTGAAACAAATGTTGAGGATGCATTATCTAGATAAATTTTGTTCATTTTTGCTTCTCCTAAGTTAATATACTTTTACTAAGTCGATATAATTTTACCACACATAAGTGATTTTGTCAATATTGGTTACTTCTTTTTTAGTAATTAACATATTTTTTTTAATATATTTGAAAAGTTTGTGCGACGAAAAACGTATTTTATACAAGCTTTTGCAAGACTTTTGCGGCTGCGACGGCATCATCTAGCGCGCGATGCGCGGAAACAAGTTCGACTCCGAGTGCTGTAACAACTGTTTTTAATTTATAATTTGGCAAACCTTTTAAATTTTTGCGCGCGACAACTAAGGCATCGATTTGCTCATTATCGAAATTATATAAAATTGATTTGCCATATTTGTCAAGAAATTTAGCATCAAAGTCAATATTATATGCGGAAAGAACGCATCCGCGCGTGAACTTGTAAAAATCTGCAAGAACGAGTTCATATGGTGGTGCATCTTTTATCATTTCTTGTGTAATGTGTGTCAAATTAGTGATTTCCGCAGGAATTGGGACTGGAGGTTTGACAAGGCTTTCGAATGAATCTGTCAATTTACCTTTCTCTATTTTGACTGCGCCAAGCTCCAAAATATAACAATCTTCGACACTTAGCCCTGTTGTTTCGAAATCAAACATAACAACATCATGGGTCATTAAGTATTCTGAAATTTTTTCTTCCTTTTTCTCTTCAAGCAAGTTTATTTGCGAAATTTCAAAGTATGGCTCGGGTTTCACAACCAAATATTCATCAAATGGTTTACGCCACGGGGTTTTGTCGGCGGGCTTTTCACCGAGTTTTATGTACGCTATCGCGCCAATTTTGAAAGACATACGCGAATTAAAACTATCTAGATCGCCACAAAATGCGACTGTATCCCCAATTTTTAGTTGATTGATTGTTTCAAGCGTTGTTTGTGTTGGGAAATAAACACAAGTTATTTTGCTCCAATAGTCCTCAATTGTAAAATTATACAACGTTTTTTCTTCCACTTCTTCGTTATCTTTTACCTTTTTGGGGGTGTATGTGCGCGTGCGAATGTCGCGAATTGTGCCTGCTATGACAATTTTCTCCCCTGGCGTTTTTAGTTGGTCTAGGCGTATAGCAAGTTTTTCTGGAATTTCATTTATAAATTTTTCGACAATTTCAAAGCTAAAATATTTGTATTCGTCGGGAATAGAGACATCTCGCAAAAAAGAAAGTTCTGTTGAATGGTTATCATTCATTTTCAACACACTTGCAAGGTCTTGTTCTGCCATATCGTCTTTTAGCTCAATTTGAAAATTTGCACAAATATTGCTTTCTAAATATTCTCTTAGGGTGCTTGCGGTGTTTTGCGCGATGAATACATTATACAACGATTTTGTGAGCCTTATTGCGACAAGAAAATTGTCATAATTTTCATTTTGTTTTAAGTCGACGTTATCCACTTGTTTGACATCAAAATTTGACTTTGTGAGCATTATGTCAGCGAATTTTGCGTTCCCTCTGAAAAAAAGTTCAGCAAAATGCCACACAACTTCAACATCGACATAGCTTTTTTTATACGTTATGATAACTTTGTATTTATGCTCCAAAAAATCTTCCGTTGCTTGCAAGATTTGCGATTTTTCAAGTTCTGTCATTACTCCAAACTTATCGGGGAAAAGAAGCTGGATGGCGACTTCTTTAGTTTGTGAATTATATTTTGCAACATTAAGTTTTAGTTGCTGATATTTTGAATTGATATTTGTTAAAAAATCTAGATATTCCATATTTATTCCTTTGAAAAGATATTGTATTGAATAATTTTTAACTTAGAAAATGTATTGCATCGATTGCGACCACAAAAACAAGCAAAATCATCAAGCCCCAAAAGTGAATTTGTGCCTCAATTTCTCGTTTGATAGGTTTGCGCCTTACCCACTCAATCCCTGTAAAAACCATTCTTGCGCCGTCAAGCGACGGAATTGGCAAAATATTGAACACTGCGAGATTGACTGCGATAAATGGCAAGAAAACAAATAAATTCGCGAAAGACTGCTCGGTATATGATGCAATCGTTGTTATGGTTGAAATTGGACCTGTAACACCACTCAACGCAACTTGCCCAGTCAGCAACATAAACAAAAATTTCAATACTTGCCACGACATTTCAAAAGTCATTGGCACACTACGCGCAATTGCTGTCCACAAAGTTTGTGGCGTTGGGGTGACTGTCATACCGAGCGCAAAAAGTTTTTTACCATCTTTATCAGTAGATGTAGCAATATTTAGATATGTTTCAATCTTTTCCCCATTGCGATTGATTGTTATGGCGACCGTTTCGCTGTCGATGTGTTTGCTTAACAACACATTAAAAGTATTTCCATTAGAAAAGTCGATTTTTTCGCCATTTATATGCGTAATTACGTCGCTAGATTGTAAGTGTATGTTTGCTCCATTTGGGTCAATTGTTGATATTTTGGGTATATCATATCCAAATGAAACAAGCAAAATTATAGTGAATAATATTGCTGATAAAAAATTGAAAAGAACACCCGAAACTTGGACAATAAGTCTTTGCCAACATGGTTTTGAATTAAAATCACCGTCCTTAATTTCAGCGGTATCCTCTCCCGCAAAGGCACAATACCCGCCAAGTGGCAACATACGAATGGAAAAAATTTCGCCATTTTTCTTCTTTTTGGTATAAATTGCTTTACCAAAGCCGATTGAAAATTCGTCGATTTTGAATTTAAATATTTTGCCAGCGGTATAGTGCCCAAGTTCGTGAATTGTAATCATCAGCAATAGCACACACAATGCAAGTGCAATATATCCAATGTAAGTCAAAACACTCAAAAATGTTGCCATTAATTGCGTTACCATATGCCTCCTTTAAATTCCTCAAAATCTTAAAGTAAAGTTAATTTAAAAGCGGAATTAAATTCCGCTCGTCTTTTGTTAAAATAAAATTATAAAGAATAACAAAACAAACACCAAGCAAAAACAGATGCCATTGAGTCTATCCATAAATCCGCCGTGTCCCGGGAATGCACGGCCAAAGTCCTTGACAAAAGAACGGCGTTTCAAATAACTTGCAAATAAATCCCCTGCACTCGTCGCAAGCGCGCCAAACAATCCCACCACTACAAAATGCCATAATCCAACTTGTCCGAGTGTGAAAAGCGTGTTTGTTGCTTCAATTTTGACAAATATCGCATACATTAACATACTTGCAAGTACACCAAATATCACACCAGTAATAAAGCCAGAAATCGTTTTGTTTGGACTAATGAGCGGGCAAAGTTTTTTACCTTTGAATAACATCCCGCCCAACATTGCAAAAGTGTCTGTCGCCATTGCAATGGCAAAAGTCAATAAAATCGCGAACATTCCTATCATTGTATTACTATGTCCTGTCCCAACAATTCCCAAATCTGCAATATGATTGAGTACAAACATCAATGACAACAAAAATGCTGGATATAGCATTATATTCAAAGTTGACAATGATTTATTCATCAAATAGTCGCGTGGTGTAGAAAATTTTTCTTCATCAAATACAATTTTTTGTTTGAAACAAAACGGAATAATCAGCAATATAATAGCGACTGCTACAAACAGTGATAATTCTATCATAACAAATTCAATAAATTGTAAAGCTAAAAACTTTGAAACTAAAACCAACGTTAAGAATGCAACTGGATAAGCATAGTTTATCCACTCAAACACTGTATTCCCTCGTCTTTTGCTAATTTTTATCATCTCATAAACAGAAGCGATAATTATAGCGAGCCAAAATGCATCAAAGATAATTACTTCAAAATATCTCAGCAAAAATGCACACACCAATACTCCTAAAATTAGCATTGCTGAATAAATTCTGTCTTTCATCATATAAAATTTTTCCTAAATATAATTTTTTGCACAATAATTTATGCTTGTCCATTTAATCTACATTACAATTAAATTATGCAAATTGCATCACATAGTTATATATTATAACATAGATAGTTTTATAAATTTTTGATTGAGCCAAACTTGCGATTACGCCTTGCAAAATCTTTTAGCGCTTTATTTAATTTCTTTGGTGTAAAATCTGGCCACATCGTCTTTGTAAAATAAAGTTCAGCGTAAGCACATTGATAAAGCATAAAATTGCTTAACCTAATATCTCCCGCAGTACGAATAACAAAATCTAATTCGGGAAGCCCACTGGAATAGAGTGCATTTGCAAAGTCTTGCTCAGTAACAAGTTTCTTTCCCTGCTCTAAAAGTGCATTGCAAGCGTGGACAATATCATCTCGCCCGCCATAATTTAATGCTATATTCAAAATATGTTCATTGCAACCTAATGTTTCACTTTGCGCTCTCTTAATTTCGTCCACCAAATCTTGCGGTAAACGTGAAATATCTCCCGAAATATGCACGCGTGTATTTCTTCTCTTTATCTCGCTTTGTCGCTCTTCAATTGTTAATTCATTTTGCCTTTTGATAAAGTCGCGAAGTAAATCAAAAATATAGTCTACTTCTTGTTTGGGACGTTTCCAATTTTCTGTCGAAAAAGCAAAAACAGAAACGCACTTAATGCCAATTTCAAAACAATAATTAACAATATTTTCAAGCGCCTCAGCGCCTTTTTTGTGCCCATATTTACGTGGCATTTTCCGACGAGTCGCCCAGCGTCCATTGCCGTCCATTATAAAGCCAATATGTGTAGGCATTTGCCCTTGTTCAATCAGTTTCATTTTCAATCCTTTTCGTGCCAAAGCGCAAGTCAATGTAGGCACAAAACCCTATTTATATTTTACGCCGAAATTTGCAACTTGTTACCTTTATTAAAGGATTGCTCTTTTTTCGTTTTTTATACTTCCATCAATTCGTTTTCTTTATCTTTTGTCATCGCGTCAATTTTGTTTGTTGCATTATCAAGAATTTTTTGAATTTCCTTTTCAGCCACTTCAAGTTCATTTTCTGTAATCTTGCTATCTTTCTTCAACTTGCGGTATTCGTCGATGCAATCTCTACGCAAATTTCTCATACCCACTTTGCGGTCCTCACACATTTTTTTGACCGTTTTGACAAGTTCTTTTCTTCTCTCTTCGGTCAAAATTGGAAGTGAAAGTCGAACAACTTTCCCATCCTCACTAGGGTTAAGTCCCAAATCTGATGCTTGGATAGCTTTCATAATTTCCCTAATTGTTGATGCGTCCCACGGCGAAATAACAATTGTGCGCGGGTCTGGACACATAATATTTGCCATTTGATTGACTGGCGTCATTGTACCATAATACTCGACCATAAGTTTGTCAAGCAAACGTGGGTTAGCTCTACCTGCACGCAAGCCTGCAAGTTCCCCTGCGTACGCTGAAACAGCCTTATTGAGTTGTTCAGCCATATCTTCAATATATATTTCATTATCTTGATTTAAAAATAACATTTCACACCTTCCTAAATTTTAAAACTGGAAAATCTGTAGAGTGAGTGGATTAAAAACTCCAACACATACGACCACATCTCACAATTTTATTCTAGTAATTATACTAAAAAAAACCAAAAAATGCAACTAATCAGACGACCTTTTCTTGAAATACTTAAGTAAATCTATTTTTCTTTCCTCGCCCTTTATGAGTCTAGCAATATTTGAGCGATGAAAAAATATTGTTAGTGCCCAAACAAGCGCGAGCAAAACATACAAAATGGCACTTGTTCCACTCGGTAAAAAGCAAAGTTGGAGCGAAATTACGAGCGTTACAAAAATCATAGACATAACACTCATATATTTAACAAACAACATCACCAAAAAGCAAATCAAGAAAATAATCAAAGTGCAAATCGGTTGCGCAACGATACACATTCCCAAAACCGATGCGACCCCTTTCCCACCTTTGAACTGATACACAACGGGGAATGCGTGCCCAAGGACTGAGGCGAATCCACAAAGATAGAGCGCAAGATAACTCTCGCTCGTCCCCATTAGAATTATTCCGTGTTCTAATCCTACATATCCGCCAAAAACTAAAACTCCAACAAGCGCCGGGATTGCACCTTTCAAAATATCAAGCAAAAAAACAGCAAGTCCTGCTTTACCCCCTAATGTGCGAAGTGTATTTGTTGCACCTGGATTCCCGCTACCCTGCTTTGTTATGTCGACTTTGTGTCTTTGGGCAATTATGCGAGCAAAACTAACATTCCCCAACAAATACGAAAAGATAATCAAACCTATTAATAATGTAATTTCCATTTTTTCTCCGTTTTTTACTATGCAAATAGTATAACATACTTACTGCTATTTTGCAAGTTTTGATAACAAAAAAGCGAAACAAAATCGACGTTTGTTTCACTTATTTCCGTTTTATTTATTTTCTAATAGATTAGGTGCAAAAATTAGTCAGCATTCCAATCTCTTTTTTGCATTCCTTCGCCGACTTCAAACACAACAAATCTACGAATGGCAATCTTTTCGCCAATTGACATCGTCGCTTCGTTGATAAGGTCGATAATTTTAAAATCTGGGTTTTTGACATATTGTTGTTCCATAAGGCAAACTTCGCCATAAAATTTCTCGATTCTTCCAACAACAATACGTTCAGCAATCGCTTCAGGTTTCCCTTCTTCTATTGCTTGCGCTTTCGCAATTTCTTTTTCTTTCGCCAAGACTTCAGCAGGAACATCTTCACGCGTCAAATATTGTGGACGGCTTGCAACAACGTGCATTGCGATATTGTTGCAAAGTTCGGCAAATTTATCTGTTTTTGCGACAAAGTCGGTTTCGCAATTGACTTCAACCATAGCGCAAATTTGTCCTTGCCCCATATGATTATACATTCCAATTCTACCATTAGATGCAATTCTATCGCTCTTTTTGGCTGCTTTTGCCATTCCTTTTTCTCTAAGCCAATCGACTGCTTTGTCAAAGTCTCCGTCGCACTCAACAAGTGCCTTTTTGCATTCCATCATTCCTGCATCTGTTTTTGCTCTCAATTTAGCAACATCTTGTGCTGATATCATAATTTTATTCTCCTAATTTAATGTTTTTTATACAAGTTTTTTTTACACTTATATAATGATTTACTTGTCAATTATGAATCAAAAATTGCAATTTACCTAAATTTGCAAATTTTGAAATCTAGTTCACATATAATGTAGATTATTTATTTTCTTCGTCTTCAGCAATTTTTTCTTCGATAGTCTTTTCTTTCTCTTCTACTTTTTCTACCTTTTCAACCTTTGCTTCAGGTTTATTTTCCTTGCTTTCAACTTTCTTATCGTCTTTCTTTACTGGTTTCTTAGCCTTTTTCTTTGTTTTCTTATTTGCAGAATCTTCTGCAAGTTCGCTCTCAATAGCGGACGAAATGTCAATTGTTTCAAGTGCTTTTGCGATGTCGAAATTTTCATCATCTTCAAGTGCGCTTCTATCGATTTCAATACCTTCGCGCGCTTCAATGACGGCGTCTGCAAGTGAACCTGCAATCAACTTAATTGCACGGATAGCGTCGTCATTCCCCGGAATGCAAATATCAACGTCATCAGGGTCGCAATTGGTGTCGATAAGCCCAATTGTAGGAATATTCATCAAATGAGCTTCTTTGATGGCGATTGCTTCTTTCTTTGAGTCAACGACAAAGATAACCCCTGGCATCGTTGTCATATCGCGAATACCGTTAAGGTTCTTAGCAAACTTATCGTATTCTTGTTTTAATTTGATAACTTCTTTCTTAGGAAGAAGGTCAAATTCGCCCGTCTTCTCCATTTGTTCAATTTTCTTCATTTTCTCTACTGAAGAACGAATCGTTTTGAAATTAGTGAGCGTTCCACCAAGCCAACGATTGTTGATGTAGAACATTCCACAACGCTTTGCTTCTTGCTCAATTGCTTCGCTTGCTTGCTTCTTTGTGCCAACAAACAAAATTGTCTTTCCTTCTTTGACAGCATCTTTAACATAGTTGTATGCTTGTTCAGCAAGTTTGACAGTGTCTTCAAGGTTGATGATGTGGATATCATTTCTTGATGTGAAGATGTACTTCTTCATTTTTGGGTTCCATTTTCTTGTTTGATGCCCGAAGTGAACTCCCGCTTCAAGCAACTGTTTCATAGATATTATTGGCATAACTTTATTACCTCCTCGTTTTGCACCCTCAAAGGTTGAAACTCCGCAAAGAACCTAGGGTCTAGGCACGACTTTGCGAATACTCTTTGAGTGATTTATATATGAACTCTCATATATTAACATATTTTTAGGAAAAAAGCAATGCTTTTAGGGCGATTTTTCTTTTTTTTATAAAGTTTTTCCTTATCATAATGCTGGCGCGGGCGCGAAAGCGCACTGCTGTTGATAGCTGGCGCGGTCAATGAATGTGAGTACCCCATAATATATCGGGTTGCCCTTCCGGGAGATTGCGACGCTTCGCTCGCAATGACGATGGGGAGAGTACCTTACGATGAAAATAAGGATGCTATTGATTATTTGCTACCGCAATCAAAGTGCATATTCGCCCATAACTGACCGCGACCCCTTCCGGGCAAGGCTCGCCTTGACTGCAGGTTTGGTTGCCGTCTCACAACAACATACCCGCACCAACACACACCTGCACCTGCGCCGTCTGGCACCGACGTTTCACTCGCAATGACGATAGGTGTGAGTACCTTGCCACAAAAATAAGGACGTTATTGATTGTGGGCTGGCGCGTGGCGGGCTTGTGGGCGCGATACCGCACGCGGGGCACGCGGTTCGCGAGATTCCTACGCTTCATCAAACCCTACAATGCGGGTTTGATTTTCGCTCTGAATGACCCAAAGCAAGTGCTTGTACTACTTTGATAATAAGGAATTATTTTATTATAGTAGTACTAATACTACTTCAACAACACTTAATGACCCAAAGTTAGTACTTGTACTTGCTTGTAGAAAAATGAGATAAGATTATTCTTGTAATGTAATAATCTTACAATAACACAAATGGATGTTATATGAAATATAATATTTTATCAAATAGTATGAAACTAAAAAGGGGCAAATGACAATAAATGAGAATATATATACGACAAAACGACAAGAGAATAAAAAGACATTTTAATGAATATGAAAAAAAATCTAGCTACTACATTCATCCTACTGCGATTCTTTTGGGTAAAAACAAGATTGGCGCTGGAGTATATATTGGGGCATTTTGCGTAATTGAGAACTGCGAAATTGATGACGGCACAAAAATCGATTTTTGTTGCACTCTTAAGCACTCTCGAATCGGCAAAAATTGCTATATTAGACATTCTATGATTGAACACACTACTATTTGCGCGATGTGCAAAATTTTTGATTCTAACTTATATGACAATGTGCAAATTGGGGCGGGCAATTTAATTCGAAATAGCGAAATTTATGATAAAATTACCATAGGAGAAAATGCGACAATTGGCGTTTTTGCACACATTCATAATAATTGCACGATTGGAGATTTTGCACGTATTGGCAATTTTGTCGAACTCAAAAACACGACAATAGGTAATGGGACAAAGTGCGCGCATTTGGCGTATCTCGGGGACGGGAAAATTGGAGAAGATACAAACATTGGTGCGGGCACGATTTTTTGTAATTATGACGGCAAGAACAAATTTCCGACACGCGTGGGGGCGCGTTGCTTTATTGGCTCTAATTGCACGATAATTGCCCCGCTTTCGATTGGTGATGACTGTTTTGTTGGGGCTGATTCATGCGTGTGCAAGGACTTGCCGAGCCACACATTTTTTGTGCGGAGAAGCGATAATACAAAGCAAAAAAGGTGCAAAGATGGTTAAACACGCGGTTATACTTTCGGCGGGACTTGGAACGCGCTTCTTGCCATTTACAAAGGCTATTCCAAAGCCAATGCTCCCTATTATTGACACGCCAGTTATTGAATATATAATCAGAGAAGCGCTTGAAAGCGGTATTTCAAACATATTGGTTGTTGTTGGCGCTAACGGGGATGTTATTAAGAACCATTTTTCAATCAATAAGAATCTCATTTTATCTAAAATTTCGGCGGAGCTTGCTGACAAAATTGCTTTTAGCAATAATGTGAAAATTAATTTTGCGACGCAATTTGTACTTGATGGTACGGCGGGCGCGATTTTGGAAGCGCGCGAGTTTGTTGACGGACACCCATTTTTGGTAATGAATGCAGATGAACTTTTTATACGCGAGTATGCGTGCGATGCACCTGTTTCGCGCCAACTAATAACTGAGTTTGAAAATTTAAGTAAGTGCATAGTGGGAGTCAAATGCGTTTCACCCGTTGAGGCATCTCGCTTAGGTGTGGTTGTTGGGGACAAAATTGACGAAAGGCGAATTCTTTTGCGAAAAATTGTTGAAAAGCCAAAAATTTGCGACATCACCACCCCGCTTGTCAATCTTGGGAGATATGTTTTAACATCTGATATTTTCCAATATTTAGAGCATGTAAGAGCAAATAGGAATGGCGAAAAGGCACTCACAGATGCACTAGTTGATTATGCTGAATCTAATGATGTAATTTGCTATACTTTTGTTGGCAAGCGCTACGATATTGGCAACAAAGAAAGTTATATGCGCGCGTTGTTTGATTTTTCGATGCGCGACCCAAAATTTGAACACTATGCGCGCGAGCGGTTGCTATGAGGCAATCGTTTTTTGTTTTCGTGTAATATTAATTTAGGACGATATTTAAAAAAAATAGTTTTTGACGTCTAATATTTTATCTTTCGACACTTACATCAATTTGTATAAAAAGAAATTATGACGCGTTGCATTATACTTGCAAAATAATATTTTTTGGTGTATACTCTTTGCAAGGAAATTTTTATGAATATAACAATCATTGCCGATGTTTATGGCGTTGCTAACAATGGGACTGCTACTGGATGCAGAAATCTTGCGATGCGCTTGCAGGAACGTGGACATCAGGTTACAATTCTTTCAACATTTGAGGGCGAAAACAAGACGGGCATTAAATATGTGCAATTACCAAAACGAAAACTTTTGGGATTATATAAAATTTTAGAAAAAAATGGCGTTGCGCTTGCGAAACCGATTGATAAAAAAATTGTTGAAGCGGTTGCAAATGCTGATGTTGTTCATTGCCTTGTTGGATTCAAAACAAGTCGCAGTTCTATTCCGATTTTAAGACAAATGCATAAGCCATACACAGCGGGATTTCACTCGCAGGCTGAGAATGTTACAAGCCATTTACATTGTATGAATTCAAAACTCATCAATGGATACATCTATAGGCGTTTTAACCGAAAATTTTACAAAAATGTTGAGTTTGTGCATACCCCAACTCAATTTATTGCTGACATTTTGGCTGAATACAAGTATTCAAACCGCTTTTGCGTGATTACAAATGGCGTAAACCCTGCTTTTAAAAAAATTGAAGTTGAACGACCGAAAAAATATGATGGCAAATTTATTATTGTCAACACAGGGCGCTACTGTAAAGAAAAGCGCACAAAGGTGCTGATTGACGCTATCAAAAAATCAAAATATGAAGATAAAATTCAACTCATTTGCTTGGGTCAAGGACCTGATGAGAAAAAGCTTAAAAAACGTGCTAAGAATTTAACAAACAAGGCAGAATTTGGGTTTTGGAGTTTTGAGGATATGCTTGCGTCGCTTAATTATGGCGACCTTTATGTTCATCCAAGCGATGTTGAAATTGAGTGTTTGTCGTGCCTTGAGGCGATGGTTTGCGGTATGCCGTGCATTTTTTCGGATGCAAAAACGACTGCTACAAATACTTTTGCATATGATGAGAGATGTTTGTTCAAGCACGGAGATGCGGAAGATTTGGCAAAAAAGATTGATTACTTTATTGAGCACCCTAATGAACGGAAACAAATAGCGGACTACAATTTAGAGTATTCAAAAAATTTTGACCAGAACAAAGCAATTGACAAAATGGAAAATATGTGGCAACAAGCAATTAAATACTACAATGAGTACTATAAGCGCTTCCCTGATGGCGCGACACATAGTGAATTTACGGGACATAATGACCATCAAGTTCAAGTCGCGACGAATGTTTTAAGACCAAAGGTCGACAAGAATTTTGAGTTTGAAAATCGCAATATTTTCTATCGTATGTGGCAAAACATTTTGTTTGGGTTCGCAAAAATGATTGTTCCGTCAATTGCGCGAGCAAAATATGGACGTTTTGAAATAAAAAACAAAAAAGTGTTAAAAAAATTTCGCAAAAAAGGCGTTGTTTTGGTAGCTAATCATTCGCATTACTTTGATGGGGCGCTGATTTATTCAAAAATGGTTGGCTGGCACAAAATTAAATTCATTATGCAAGGGGATATTTTGGGCATTAGTTTTTTGGGTAAATTGTTACTTGCGCTTGGGGGACATCCAACGGCAGATGACATTGGGGGCGCGATAAAAAGCTATCGCAAACTCGAGGAATATTTGCGCCGAGATAAGACTTTGCTAGTTTTCCCTGAGGGGTCAGTGCATCCGTATGAGGCGAATATTCGAGAGTTCAACACGGGAGCATTCAAAATTGCGCAATCAGCTAATGCGCCGATTGTTCCTATTGTTTTGACATTTAAACAAAACAAAAAAAAGTGTAGAAACACCCCAAAGAACAACAAGCGCTGTGATGATCCACAACAAAAAATTGGCAAAATAACATATATTCGTGAAAATGGACAAATATACAAAGTCAAAACTAAATTATGCTTTATTGTCAAAGATCCAATTTATCCTAATGCGGAACTAGGCAAAAATGATGGAGCGCACGACTTGCAAAATAGAACTATAGCGTCATTTAATTCAACAATTTCGGAGTTTTACTCGAAAAATCCAAAATATCTTGATGCGCAAACTTTTTATGCTGAGAGTTCTTTGACACAGAATTAAAATCTAACAATATAAATTATTCATAATACAAAAAAATCGTGGTAAATCCACGATTTTTTTGGTGGGACTAAGCGGACTCGAACCACTGACCTCAACCATGTCAAGGTTGCGCTCTAACCAACTGAGCCATAATCCCATATTCTTATTATATCAAATATGGGGGCATTTGTCAATAATTTGGAGATATATTTTCAAACCTATTAATTCTCAAAGTAAATTTTCATAATAAAAATTTGGAATGAATCAATTTTGAAAAAATTATTAAAGGTTTGTTGATATAAAATTTGAGTGTAAATCAAAAAAATATATAAAAAAGTCGAAACGATTGTCAAAAATAACAATTGTAACGACTTAAATTTACGATATTTACGCTAATACAATCATATCGGCGCGATAGATTGATCAATCAATCCAAAGTACACGTCTTGAAAGCAATATTGTAATAATATCAAGAATCCACAGGAATGACCAACCAATCACAATAAGAATAATTGCAAGAACAATGCCCAAAACACTTCCCTTGTCAACGCTTCTCATTAAACGATAGATGTTCCAAATAATGTCCAAAAATGGCAATGCAAAGATAAGTTTCCAAACTAAGCCCAAATTGTCCATCCCTTTAACAAATGCGTTCATAACTGACCTCCATTTTTAGTATATGTATATTATATACCGAAAATACATAATAATCAAGCGATTTTGCCACATTCTGCAAAATTTGTCAAAATATTTCAAAAAAAACAACCGCATAGGGTTGTTTCAAAACATTAGTTTGCTCCGTCTGTGTAATTAACACGGATGCCTGGACCCATCGAACTTGCAACGGTTACGCTCTTAAGGTATGTACCTTTTGCAGCGGCTGGTTTTGCCTTCACGATTGCGTCCATAAGCGTAGTAAAGTTTTCTTTCAACTTATCTTTGCCGAAACTTGCTTTGCCGATTGGGCAGTGAATATTTTCGTTCTTGTCAAGTCTATATTCAACTTTACCAGCTTTGATATCTGCTATTGCTTTAGCAACGTCGTTTGTTGCTGTTCCGCTCTTAGGGCTTGGCATAAGACCTTTTGGCCCGAGAATCTTCGCAATTCTACCGATTGCACCCATCATATCGAGTGTTGTGATACAAACGTCGAAATCCAACCATCCTTGGTTTTGGATTTTTGCAATGATTTCTTCCGCACCAACATAGTCAGCGCCAGCTTTCTCAGCTTCGTCAGCTTTATCTCCTTTAGCGATAACCAAAATGCGGACAGACTTACCTGTACCATTTGGCAATACTACTACACCCCTGACTTGTTGGTCAGCATTCTTTGAATCAACACCGAGTCTAACGTGAAGCTCAATAGTTTCATCAAATTTAGCATTTGCAGTTTTAACCGCTAATTCGAGTGCTTCGTCTGTGCTATATGCTTTGCCTTTTTCAACAAGCTTTGCAGATTCTGCATATCTTTTACCGAATTTCATCTTTTCCTCCTTGTGGTAATAGCGAACATTGTTCTTCCACTAATCTATAACTTCTACGCCCATACTACGAGCAGTTCCTGCTATGATGTCCATAGCGTGCTCGATGTCGTTAGCGTTCAAGTCAACCAATTTCGTTTGTGCAATTTCCTTGATTTGCGCCTTTGTGATTTTCGCAACTTTGTCTTTGTTTGGTTTTGCTGAACCACTTTCAATCCCGCAAGCTTTCTTAATTAGGATCGCTGCAGGTGGCGTCTTAAATGTCAATTCAAATGAACGGTCTTGGTATATTGTAACAATTACAGGAATTGTCATCCCTGCTTGGCTTGCAGTTTTGTCGTTAAATTCCTTAACAAAACCTGGCAAGTTGATACCGTGAGGTCCGAGCATTGAACCTACTGGTGGGGCTGCTGTCGCCTTCCCTGCAGGCAATTGCATTTTGACTTGTGCACTTACTTTTTTAGCCATTTTATTCTCCTCCTTGACGAGATTGTGGTAATGACAAGGCTTGCGCCTCTCCCACATTTTATTTTTTCGATATTTCTATCGGAAAAACCATTAAAATCTACAACTTTCTAATTTGCTGATATGCAAGTTCCGCCTCGACATCTCTTCCAAAGAGAGATACACGGAGTTTGCATTTTTGGTTTGTCGCGTCAACGCTTTCTACAATTCCAGCGTTTCCTTCGAATGGGCCATCGACAATTTCGACTGTTTCGCCGACATTGAGTTCAAAGTCAACGACAACTTTCTCTAGGTGCAAGCGACGAATTTCGTCTTCGGTCATTGGAAGTGGTCTTCCTTTAGGGCCGACGAAACCAGTTACACCGCGCGTGCTTGTTATTGTATGCCAAAGGTCATCACCATAAAGCATTTTAATCAATATGTATGACGGCATCATCTTCTTCTGCACGATTTTCCTTTTGCCATTCTTTTCTTCAACGACATCTTCCATAGGAACGACTATTTCAAATATCCTATTTTGCAGATTACCATTTTCTACGACTTGCTCAAGATTTTGTTTCGCTAGCATTTCATAGCCAGTGAATGTGTGCAAGACGTACCACTTTGGCTCTGTTTCCATTACATTATTCATATAATCCTCTCACTTATAAACCTGTTGTTAGTAATTTGTATAGCCAACTAAGACCATAGTCAAATGCTATTACAACAACGCCGAAAAAGAGCACTACTGCAACTACAGCGAGCGTTTTCTTAATTGTTTGACCAAATGACGGCCAAGTAACCTTTTTCAATTCCGCAAAAGATTCTTTAATTTTGCGGAAAAGACCACCCTTTTTCTTTTCTTTAACACCTGTTTGTTGTTGGTTTTTAGCCATAATGCCTCCAAGTTTTACAAACTATTTAGTTTCTTTGTGAAGAGTTGATTTATTGCAGAATTTGCAAAATTTTTGCATTTCGATTCTGTCTGGGTCGTTCTTCTTATTTTTGAATGTGTTGTAGTTTCTTTGCTTGCATTCACTGCATGCAAGTGTTATTCTTACGCGCATTTTCTTCACTCCATTGAAAAAAATTAACACCGCTTTCGTGGCGTCGTATTATAATAGCACAATTTGAAAGTATTGTCAATGATTTTGACGATATTTTTTGAAAATTCCTTAATTTTTCGCTTTTTGTTGGTTCTCTAAGCAAATTCTATAGTGAAATTTGATGCGGAAACTGCACAAAGTGGCATTCCCCATTTTTGCTGGCGCGTCATCGTTAAGCGCTAGTACTGAACCTCGGTAAAATGGGCGGCTTGCAACTGTTTTACTATGTTGTCAAACTCCCACTGAGAAACCACAACGTACGCGCCGTAAGTTTCACATTCGTTGCCCAACTTATATGTGCGCGCATTGACATCGATTGAGATTTTATTCGTCATTGTTTTAAAGTATAATTTCATTTTACCCCCTATCTTTGCCCCTAACCATTATCACAACTTATATCGCCGTTTTCAAATGCCACATTTACGAGGCTATGCCCTACTTATGCTACACATTAAGGCGTTAAATCTACGTCAAATCAACAATACAATGTACCATTCGGCAATTTTATTAATGTTTTATATTGTATGTCAAAATTTTAGAAACAAAATGTTTAGCCATACATTTTAGTGAGTATGTAAAGCACAAAACGTGTCGGCAATATTTTGCAGAGTGACGCAAATATCTTGTACTTGAAGCCGACCACTGTACGGACTGGTAGACGCTTTTTTGAAGTAAATTTGTAGATTTTCCTTGCGACGAACTCCGCCGTCATTCCGTTTTGTTCGTCTTTCTCCATTTTCGCGACCGATTTTTCGTCGCGCCCGTTATAGTCGCTATCCGCCGTCGCTTTTTCGCGGTTTTGCGTAAAACTCGTTTTTGTGTCTCCCGGTAGGACGCACCCAATTTGAACGCCGAACGGTTTAACTTCGATTCTCCACGCATTTGCCATTGTTTCAAGCGCACTTTTGCTTGCCGAATAGAACGCTTGATACGGCAATGGGAATATTGCTCCAACACTACTAATGAATACAATTTTCCCAAACCCTTGCTCGCGCATTCGCGGTAAAAATGCCTGAGCAAGTGCAAATGTAGAAAAAAGATTCAAATCAAAGAGTTTCTTTGCACTACCCATTTCGCATTTTTCAAGCACGCCACTGATTCCCATTCCCGCATTACAGATAAGAACATCGATTTTTGTTTCCTTTGTGAGAATGTTTGAGACTGCTGTGTTAAGTTCGTCGATTTTTGTGAGGTCGCACGCTTCAAACTCATATGGAAAATCTTCGTTTCTTTGGCGTGCGAGTCCGTAAACTTTGTACCCATTTCTTGCAAATTCGTCGCATGTAGCGCGCCCTATTCCGCTTGTTGCACCGCTGATAACCACTACTTTTGTCATTGTGTTCTCCATTTAAATTATTGTTTTGTTTTACGATTGCCGTATTTATCATAGGCAAATAAAAGTTCGGAATCATCAAAATGTATTTTGTCCGCTGACACAAGCGCATTAAATGCATCGAAATTCGTTAATTTCTCATACATTTGCGAAGCTATATCTGAAGAAACACCACAAATAGACAAAATTTTTAATGCGTCGCTTTTGCTCATTTTGAAAAAACACGCTTCGTCATTTAAAATTTTTGCGACGACTTCATTGTTGGAATAGTCGCACTTTTGAGATTTATTATAATTTAACCTTGTTTGATTCATAAGTTGTAATTCTTTAATCATATTTTATCTCCGATTCTATCTCTTTTAGATGATATTTTTTGTTCTCATAGACAAATTGCTTAGAGTTTAATTTGCTGGCAACTTCTTCCAATGAAATTTGTGTTGAATTAAGGTTGATGATATCAATCAAATATGGATTTTTTTCTCCATTTTGGCGCAATAAAATTTTGCGCTGGTAGAATGCTCCTTTGTCCGTAATGTGTTTGTCGCCTATAAAAATACTTTCAATATCTATTCCGAAAAATCCATTTCTCTTAAATAGATTGTACATAACTGTTGCTTCATTTCCACAAATATGATTTTGCTTTAATGTTTCTAAAAAGGCTTCAATCAATTTATCAAGTTGAATTTCCTCGTGTTTTTGGTCTTTTATTTGACTTACAAAATCAGCAACTGTTGTCTGCTCTCTTCCATAGATGGCTTGGCACGCCTTATTGATGGCTTGGGGAATAATATTAAATTTGTCCGAAATAGTCTCTATTCCTGCAAGTTCTAATTTCCCTTGTGCGCGGGAAAGATCATTGAGAGAGTCTTCGCCTTTAATATTTACAGCTTCTAGATGTGTGGAAATTTTGTCAGTATAAAAACCAACTGAAAAATGTCCGCCAACACCCTCTAGCAACACAAATGCATTAACGCCATCGATTTCATTCAAAAATTTTGCACAAATTCTTGCAAAATCAAAGCAAATAATTTGACCATTTGGTTCGAGAGATTCAAGAAAAGCTTTATTAAAATCATTAGATTTATAGATGGACTTATCTTCAATTTCTGACACATTTTCGTCATACCTTAGTATAGAACACAATTTTGCGTAAACATAAATTGCCTTTTCTTCAACTGAAAGGTCTTTCGGCATCCCTTCATACACTTCATACTTTAATTTAGGATTTATTTCAAAGTCCAATTCTTTTTCACGCTCAATATTTTTATTTTTAAAAATACTTCTTTCAAATTTATAATTGGGCATAGCAAACATATTTAAATTGTAGCCTGAATTATATAATTTTGCATAATTATTAACTAATTTGTCATAGTCGTGAATGTAATAGTAGGATGAATAAATTGTTGCTTTAAGTTTTTTAAATTCCCCATTCCCCACTGGACACCCAAAAATATTGCCTAAAATTTCAAACACCTTTTCTTTATTATATAGTTGTCCATCAACAACTATATCTTGCATACTATTGCTTGTGTTTAAAAACTCATATAATACTTTCTCATCTTGTAAGACTTGAAAAGCTGTCAACACACTTTCTATTGAACAGTCTTTTCTCTTCGCATAATCTTTTTGCAATAACTCAAGTCCACGCGCATCGAGAATTTCACGTGCACGCCTGATTGTTTTAGCGCTTGCCTCCCCTTTATTTACCAAATCTTCAAGTATATGACAAATTTCACTTTGTTTTACACGCCCACCATCAGCAAAATAATAGCGAGATTCGTTAGAATTAATGACAACGCCTAATTTAATTGGTCTATTGGGGCTCTCACATCTATCGGTAACATAGTAAAACCCTATATTCCCATTCTTTCTATACTCATCAATAAAAGCTTCATACTTAGATTGTTTAAGTGCAAAAATTGTATCTAGCCCGTCTTGCAATCTCCCTTTGATTTCTTTTGCTGATACTATTTCCATAATTTCCTCCAATTCCTTTTGATTATAACACATTTAAATTAATTATGCAATAAAAATAATAAAAATCGATATTTTTTGCATTACAAAATAGAAAAATATTAATGGTAAATAGACTAACATATTTTAATTTGAAAAAATAAATTCTATATTAATTTACCTATGAAATTTAATATGAAAATTGACAAAAAAATAAATTTTATAAAAATAATGCTCAAAACAATTGCAAAATAGGAAAATATTTGCTATACTACTAGTACGCTAGTGTGGCTCAGTTGGTAGAGCAATTGATTCGTAATCAATAGATCGCGGGTTCGAGTCCCGCCACTAGCCCCATTATACCAAATATTGTACTTTTGCAGGCAATTGTAACACTAAATATGGTGTAGGTAAACGACAAAAATGTTGTTTACCTATTTTTTTTGTAAAATTAGGTGTCAAAATCGTTGTCAAACAAAAAAAACAGCAGATGTGTTTCCCTTTAGGAAGCGCATTGCCGTTTATAATTTTAATAAGTTTATAATACATTAAACACAGTTGTATAATCTTGCACAATTTGTGGGATATAATCATATGCTATGCGGAAAATATCTTGATAATATTTTTGCTGAGCCACACTTGCGTTATCGATGTATACATCTTCTCTATCGTCACTATTTTGCATTTTCTTAAAATCAAAATTATTTAGTGCTGTATTCATTATGTCGATTTGCGCATTAAAAAATGTTTGCTTATCGGTCAAAGATTTGAATTTTGCAAGTTTCTCAACATCAGTGATTTTTGAGTTTGCCTTATACATAAGTGCATTTATTTTATTTAGTTCAACACATAATTTAGTAGTATCTCCACTGGCTACCTTTTCATCAAATATGCCTGAGTTTAGGTCAAAATATTTACTATATTCAAAATTAATTGATTCTTTCGCAATTGCAAGTGCCTTATGCTTCAACAAAATTTGCAAATCATAACTTTCTATTTCTGATTTCCCATCATAAGAATAAAAACCTTTATAAAAATCATTGAAGAACGCATTTGCTTCGACTTCTCCAAACTCGACCAAAACTTCAATAAAATCGGAATAAGACTTCACAAAACTAGCGTAATCCACAATTTCGATTGTATCCATTTCTTGCCCACTTGAATGTTTGTCAAGCGCGACTTGAAAGCGTTGTTTTGCATTATCAAATTCTTTTAAAGCTGAACGCACTTTGTTGAGTTTTTTGTAAATTGCGGTGCGTGATTTTGTAGAAAATTTCTCGTCCCTTATTGATTGATATGTTTGCGCAAAAAATGAATATGACGCCTTTGCAATTGGTTCAAAGTAAGATGTCAATAGCTTTGCTCTTGAATCGGTTGTAATTAAATCTTCCACTTGAGTAGAATATTCAACTTTAAATTCATCTGAGTTTATGTCAAAATAGGTTGAGTATTCTTTCATCATTAGTTCATATTCTGCTTTTATTTCTGCTGTAGTTCTTTCTTTCTCGCTACATCCAACAAATGTAAATCCCACACATAGGCATAGCGTGAATGCAAGCACAATTTGTAAAATTTTATTCATCGCTTATACCTCCATATAGTCATTAATGACTTGTAAATTTACTTTTGCAGTTTCATTTTTTATCCCTGCAAAATATTTTGTTGTGTCGTCTGACCTAAACAACCCGACAATGTCAGCTCTATCTAATGCGTTGTACGCATCCATTACTTTACGCAATTCAGAAGAATTGAGTGTATTAAATCCGCTCGACACGCCATTATTTATAAGTGAGTTCAACTTGCTGAGATAGTTTGTAAATTTGCTCGTTTGAACTTTGGTTTTTGAATCAAATGAATCGTATTGAGCAATTGCTGCACAAGAAATCATCCCACGAAGGTCATACAAGAAAAATTCAATTTCGTCAATATTTGTGTTCATATAGACATTCTTTTTGACAAAAGGAACTAATTTGTCAAGCGCTGTTCTTCCGTCGCGTTGCATTTGTTTAAAAGCATTGACTAATTGCTCCTTCAAGCCGTCGACAGTTGTTGTAGAATATGCGTCGCTAGATTCGTAATTGTATAGATATTTCGCTAAATACGTGACGCCATTCTCGCCATATGCAGATGTATTGTAGGTCTTGATTGCTTCCAAAACTTCTTTTTGTTCACTTTTATCAATATCTTTTGTATATGCGCACAAATATTGGAGTTTTTCAATTTGCTCTTTGATGGCTTGTGTATACAAATACTCATTTTTGAGTTCACCATCTTTGACGATGTACATACCTGTTTTGCCTTTTATTTCTTTAGTTAGGTATTCGTAATCTTTATATTCGCCTTTTTGTGATGTTGTAGTTTGTAGGTCATAAATTTTTTTTGATTCATCGGGTTTATTCAGTATAAAATACACTGCGGTTGTTACACCTGCAATCAAAATAATGACTACCAATAATCTCAGTATAAATTTTGACATTTTTACTCCTTTAATTAATTTAAATTATAACATAACTTACATATAAAGTCAATTTAATTACATTACACATTGCTGTTGTTCACATAATTTACATAATATTTACAAATTTTACTTAACTTACAAGTGTCGCAAAGTGGTTTCTTTGCCTTACAATGGTATCTTCCAAACAAAACAAGCAAAAAGTGGTCAGTAGATAATTTTCGTCCGTTGAGAATTGCTCGCAAATCTTTTTCAACTTTTTCGGGCGTATTCCCGTCACTCAAACCTAGTCTATGTGCGACCCTAAATACGTGGGTGTCAACTCCGATATTATTTGCTTGGAACGCCTCTGCTGTTACTACGTTTGCGGTTTTTCTTCCAACGCCTTGCAATTTTTGTAGTGCATCAGCATTTTGGGGAACTTTGCCATTAAATTCAGTGTCCAATTGCTTGGCGCAAGCGATAATAGCTTTCGCTTTATTGCGGAAAAAACCAAGTGGTCTAATAATTTTTTCGATATCTTCTTGCTTTGCATTGCCAAGTTTTTTAGGGGTTGGATAGTCTTTAAATAAAATCGGCGTGATTGAATTAACGCGTTTATCTGTACATTGAGCCGATAGAATGACTGCAATGAGTAATTGAAAAGGGGTTTGATAATTTAATTCACACTTTGGATTGGGGAAAAGTGCATTGAGATAGTCGAATATTTCATCAATTTTGTTCACTTATTAAAACTTCCCTGCTTTCTTGTGGAATGAAATACCTATTGTCCCAACGCCACAATGTGTGCCAATTGTTGGTCCAACGTACTGAACGCGTATATCAGCGTCAACGCCCAAATAATCAGCAAGCATATTTTTTAGGTCATTTGCATATTTTTCTTGCATTGCGTGTGCAATGATGACTGGATAATCGGCAACATTTTCGCCAATATTCTTGACATATTCAAACAACGCTTTGACGACTCCGCTCATCTTTCTTGCGGTTGAGCATTTGACTATGCTTCCAGTTGAATCAAGCATAAGAATTGGCTTAACTCCCAAAAGCGTGCCAATGACGGCGGTTGTTGGACTAACTCGCCCACCACGTTTTAGGTGCATAAGGTCGTCCACTCCAAAACATGTGCAGACTTCTTCGCGGAAATTTTCAACGAATTTGACAATTTCTTCTGCGCTTGCCCCTAATTTGTATTGTTCATATGCTTTTATCACAACCAAACTATTCCCAACAGAAATTTGCTTTGTATCAACATAAGAAATCGTTTGCTCAGGGTATTTCTTTTTTAGTTGTTCAATTGCTTTCTTCATATACTCAAATGTATTGCTTAATTTGTGTGAAAAAGTAACATACACAATATCATCACCATTACTTAAGTGAGGCTCAAAATAATCAATATAATCCTGTTCATTAAGTCCGCAAGTAGTTGGCACAGCACCGTTTTTTACGCTTTCAAAAAATTTGATGTAATCTTTATTCCTACCCAAATCGGCTTGGAAAAGCTCGCCGTCAAGACAATACGGCATATTGATTACTTCGCAATCCATTTTATCGACAATTTCATACCAAAGTTCAGAATTTGTATCCAAAAAAAATTTCAACATATAACACTCCATTTTTAGTGCAAAAGGTGCACTTTGTTTTGATTTTAACATATTTTTTGCTACATAGTCAAGCAATGTGTAGATTATTTTCACTTTAATATTGACAAACGGCAATATCTGTGATACAATGTTGTCAAGGAGAAAAAGATATTTATGAAATATGAAAATCTTGAAAAAGATGAAAAAAAGATTGAAAAAATCGAAAAATTTTTTGCAGACCAAATCTACTATAGCGATTGCTACAAAAAACGCCGTCACGACCAAATCATTAATGCAAAGACAAAAGCTAGAAAAGAAAAACGCAAGGAACAAAAGCGTGAAAAAAGCATACAGCAAGCAAAGGACAAAATATCAATTTCTTTAATAAAAGAACTTGTCAGTGCTGAAGATGAAATAATGAAATAATTTGAAACTTGTTAATTTTAAAAAACAAATTTTTAATTGTAGGGTCTTTAAAAAGCCTAACAAATGAAAGTTTGTTTTTTTTATTATAAAGGGTTGTATAATAAATGTTGGGCATAATAAGAATTGATTTTATCATCGTGCTGGCGCGTGGCGGGCTGTGGGGCGCTGCCATACAAAAAGGATTTCTTTTATTATAATGCTAACGCCGTTCAAACTTAAGGGCGCGATACCGCACGCGGGGCACGCGGTTCGCGAGATTCCTACGCTTCATCAAACCCTACAATGCGGGTTTGATTTTCGCTCTGAATGACCCTAAGTGAGTACTTATACCACTTTAATAATAAGGAATTATTTTATTATAGCAATACCAATATTTGTAGTGGTACTAGTATTTGCTTGATATACCTGAATGATATAAAGAGAGTACTTGTAATTGCTTTGATAATGATATTTTATTTAAACAACGTCTTTATTTTCGTGGTAAGGTACTCACGTCTATCGTCATTGCGAGGCAGTCAATGGAGTATTGTGC
>CAZAYL010000005.1:0-44962 GCA_964489405.1 uncultured Lachnospiraceae bacterium
AATTTACACGAATGGTGTGTCTGATGCTCAGACTATAACGATAACTGTATCGTCTACTAGTGGGCAAGTAGACAATTGGGTAATAGTGTGATTCAAAAATCTATCGTAAAGTAGGTTAAAAATCAAAAATGATGCCAAGGAAAATTATTTTTAGAATAAAATATTGCATATAGAAAATATTAAGAATAAATTTGCTTGACAAAGGTTGATGCTTGTGATATAATTCACTATCTTAAAAAAATAGGTGGTGAGAAATCGATGACATCCGTTAAAGTTGGTGCTAATGAGACTTTGGAAAGTGCGTTGAAGAGATTTAAACGCAAATGCCAAAAAGATGGCGTTATAGGCGACATTCGTAGAAAAGAAGCGTATGAGAAACCAAGCATACAACGCAAAAAGAAACAAGAAGCGGCTAAGAAGCGTATGAGAAGGTCGTAATTTAAGAAGATAGTTTTTTCAAAAATTCTGTCTTTTTTTTTAATAAAATTGTATTTTTTATTTTTTTACTAAAATCCCTTTACATTTTTTACAAAAATATGATAAACTAATGTTACTGATATGGAGGGACTAAAATGAGTAGGAAAACATTAAGAGAATATGCTCAAGATGCACGTGCGCGTATGAAGAGTGGCTTTTGGGAAAAAATTCGTGTCGAAAAGGAGCAAGCAATTGCTAAAGCTCTTGAAACTGGACAAAATACTAAATTGATTGAAGCACAATTCAAAAGAAAAATAAAAATTGCAATTTGTGATAAAGACGAAGAAAAACAAATTTTAGAAGACGAAGCATTTTATGAAAAGGTGTGTGATGTATTAGAATCAAATGACTTATTGATGAATCCACTTGCAAAGCTTATTGACCACGATGTATATGATTGTTTGAGCGAACAAGACAAGCAAAAATACATACTAAAATTATCCGATCGTTTTGTTAAAATGAAACAGCGTTATGATGAGGAACATATGTGTTCCGTCGAACTTGCATATTAGATTTTCGTGAAATTATAGCGCAATTTAGTTTGTCTTAGTGAAAAATTGTGCTATAATATTTTTATGGAAGAATTAGAAATAATTAATGCTTTGAATGCTGAGCAGAAAGCACCCGTTTTGCAAACTGAGGGTGCTGTTCTTGTTACAGCAGGAGCAGGCAGTGGGAAAACACGTGTTCTAACCCACAGAATTGCGTATTTAATTGCAAAAGGGGTAAATCCATACAATATTCTTGCGATTACATTTACCAATAAGGCTTCAGCTGAAATGCGCGAAAGAGTTGAACGCATAACATTCGATTGTAGTCAAATGTGGGTAAGTACATTTCACTCAATGTGTGTGCGTATTTTGCGTTCATATGCTGACACTCTTGGATATACCAAAAATTTTTCAATTTATGGGGAGCAAGAAAAGGAAAATTTGGTAAAGCAAATTTTAGTCGAATTTCAACTTGATGAAGAGTTGAAAAAATCTTGCATTTTTCATATAAGCAATGCAAAAAATTCAAATCTTTCTTGTGATGATTATCTAAAAGAATATGGATATGTAAAAGAAATTGAAAGCATTGTGAAAGTCTATAGAGAGTACCAAGTGCAATTGTTGAAGAACAATGCTTTTGATTTTGATGACTTATTAATGAAAACATACGAATTATTAAAAAATAACGAAGAAGCACGTAATAAATATCAAGAAAGATTTCAATATATACATATTGATGAATTTCAAGATACGAATACTGTACAATACGATATAGCAAAAATACTTGCTGGTAGGCATGGGAATATAATGGTTGTTGGGGATGAGGACCAGTGTATTTATGGTTGGCGCGGGGCCAATATAGAAAATATATTGGAATTCAAAAAAGATTTTCCTGATGTTCATATTTATAAGTTAGAGCAAAACTATAGATGTACAAAAAATATAATTGAACTTGCAAATCGTGTAATTCGAAATAATACCCAACGTCTTGACAAGGTTTTGTATACCGATAACAATATTGGAGAACCAATAGAATTATTTATAGGTTATCGCGATGTCGAAGAGTCAAATTTCATAGCTAGAAGAATAAAGGCATTAGTTGATTCTGGGTACAAGTATAATGAAATAGCTGTACTTATGAGATATAATGCGCTTAGCCGTTCGATAGAAGAAGGATTGCTGAGTAGCAATATTCCCTATAAGATGATAGGGGGAATGAAATTCTATGACAGAGTTGAAATTAAAAATGTTCTAGCATATTTGCGATTAATGGTAAATAATAGTGACAATGCAAGTTTGTTGCGGATACTAAATTTCCCAAAACGTGGGATTGGGTCGACAACTGAAAAGCAGTTAATTGAATTTGCTTCTGCTAAGGGTGTTCCTATTGCCGAATTCTTGCGAAATCATTTTGCTGAATTGCCAATTCAATTACAAAGAAAGTTGCAGTCTTTTAGGGAGTTATTTATTTCACTTACAGAAATGCAAGGGCAAGGGACATTGCTTGATGTAGTCAAGAAAGTTATTGAAAAAACAAAAATTGTTGAAGCATATAGTGAAAAGAACGATACTGAAAGTGAAAATAGAATTAAGAACATTGATGATTTATTATCATCTGTAGATTCTTATTCAAAAATTTACCCAAATGATTCATTATCAGAATACTTACAATCAGTTACTCTTTTAAGCGATGCCGATGAGCAAGATGATTCGACTGATGCCGTTACACTGGCAACAATACACGCTGTGAAAGGGCTTGAATTTAGGGCAGTTTTTGTAATTGGACTAGAGGATGAGAATTTTCCGATTATCAGAGACAATGGGGAATATGAGATAGAGGAAGAACGAAGGCTTTTTTATGTTGCAGTTACACGGGCTAAAGAAATGTTGTTTCTTTCACGATGTCAAAATCGATATAAATATGGAGAACAAAGACATTTTGCACAATCGCGCTTTTTGGATGAATTAAATGGGATGCCCAACATAAAGATTTCTAGCTTCAATAAAAGTTTACTTAATGGTGGACAAAATAGATATGGTGGTAGCGGTTATGGCGGGGCATATGCATATAAGAAATCATATAATGACGCGGACAATGGGTATAGAAAAATTGAAACAATTTATGCAACGCAAGATAGTTTAAATATAAAATCTCAAACATCTTCTAATAATTCTTATTTATTTCAAACAAAGAGTGAAAAACAAAAAGATGGTTTTGTGGTTGGAGCAAGGGTTGAACATCCGCGTTTTGGGGTTGGGGTTATTGTAGATGTTTCACGTCTAGATAAGGAAAATTTTATTGCAATTGATTTTGATGACGTTGGGATAAAAAATTTAACATTTGATGTCTCTCCAATTACACTTTTATAATTTATTAATTTTGGGAATAATTCTTAATAATATAAGACTCAATGGGAAGGAAATATGAATTTTAAAGAAAGAATGCGACAATTGATAGATGAAATCAATATTCACAATTATAATTACTATATTTTAGATGAGCCGACAATTAGTGATGCTGAATATGATAAAATTCTCGATGAACTTATTGCGCTTGAAAAAGAACACAATTTTGTGTTTCAAGACTCGCCGAGTCAAAGGGTTGGAGCAGAAGTTACTTCAAGTTTTGAAAAAGAAAAACATAAAGTCCCGTTATATAGTTTAAATAAATGTCAATCTAAAAATGAACTTAAAACTTGGTATGATGATATTTTGCAAAAATATCCAAATACAACATTTTCTTTTGAATACAAATTTGATGGGTTAACAATAGCAATAACTTACGAAAATGGGATATTTGTAAAAGCTATGACACGTGGGAGTGGAACTCTTGGGGAAATTGTAACAAATCAGGTTAAAACAATTAATAGCGTTCCATTATCAATTCCGTATAAAGGGACTGTGATTGTTCAGGGCGAAGTGATTATGCCAAAATCTGAATTAAAAAAATACAATGAGCGTGCAAGTGAACCATTAAAAAATGAACGAAATGCAGCAGCGGGAGCAATACGCAATCTAAATCCTCAAGTTACAAAAGAACGTAACCTTGATATGTATTTTTATGCAATTCCATATATTGAAGGAAAGGAAATTTGTTCACAAAATGACGTTTTTAGATTTTTAAAGGAGAATCACTTTAAGGTTAGCGAATTTAATACTGAGGTTAAAACTTTTGATGAAATTTCATCGTTAATTGATAAAGTTGACAAAGATAAAGAATATCTTGATTTCTTGATTGATGGGATAGTTTTGAAAATAAATGATTTTAAAACGAGTAGGGAACTTGGGTATACAATGCGTTTTCCAAAATTTGCGATGGCGTATAAATTTGCTCCACAAGAATTAACAAGTAAAGTGCTTGATGTTAAATTTCAGGTGGGGAGAACGGGTAAAATTACTCCATTAGCAATAATAGAACCAATCTTTTTGGCGGGGGCAACAATTCAGCGTGCAACTTTAAATAATTATAGCGACATAAGAAGGAAACATATCAAAATTGGGTCATACGTATATGTTCGCCGTAGTAATGAAGTTATACCTGAAATTATGGGGCTTGCTCGTGATACAGATGAAAGTCGGGAGATTGATTTGCCAAATATTTGTCCTTGTTGTGGTGCACTGCTTGAGCGGGGGGATATTGAGACTTTTTGCCCGAATACGTGGGGATGTTCAGATCAGATAAAAAAAAGAATTGTTCATTTTTGTAGTAAAGACGCAATGAATATTGAGGGAATTTCAGACAAAACAATTGGCGCATTTTATGACGAATTTAATATTAAATATCCTTACGAATTATATGATTTGAGCAAAGAAAATTTGAAATTGTTGCAAAAATTTAAAGACAAAAAATCTACTAATGTTTATGAAAATATACAAAGTTCTAAGAACCCAACGTTAGATAGATTTATATATGCATTAGGAATAAAAAACATTGGAAAGAAAACATCTCGAGATCTTGCTAAGCACTTCAATTCTTTTAAGAATTTTATGTCCGCAACGCTTGATGAACTTGATTCAATCTCAGATATAGCAGAAATTACCGCACAGGGTATTGTTGATTATTTTGCAGACAAAAATAATGTAAAAATACTACATGAATTGTTTGTTCGTGGAGTTAAGCCACAAGAAAGCGAATCAAAACAAGGTGGCATTTTCTCGAATTGCACATTTGTTTTGACTGGGACGCTTGAAAAATATACACGTGATGAAGCAACACATATAATTGAAAACCTTGGGGGAAGTGTTTCTTCTTCAGTTTCCAAAAGAACTACGTATCTTTTGCTAGGGAGTGAACCAGGGGCAAAACTACAAAAAGCCCAAGAGTGTGGGGTGAAAATTTTGAGCGAACAAGAATTTGTAAACCTTGTTAATTCAGAAAATGAATAGAATGTATGTATTGTAGGGAATTAAATTGATGTTTTTGCTTGAAAAAGCAGTGTGAATGTGTTATAATACAATTTGGAGATTAAATATGGAAATAACTGAAAAAGATATAAAGCATTTGGCATCATTGTCAAGGCTCGAATTTAACGATGATGAAATAGAAAAATTTTCAAGTGAATTTTCTTCAATAATTGATTACGTCAATCAATTGCAAAAGGTTGATACATCAAATATTACTGATAAAACACCAATTCGTGAGTTTGATGAATTGCGTGATGATAACATTAAATCATCACTTCCGAATGAGAAAATTGTTGAAAATGCGCCTAAAAAATATAATGGATATTTTGTAGCGCCAACGGTGGTGGAATAATGGAAATTATGAATGAAACAATTGAAGAAATTAGTGCTAAATTAGAAACAAAAGAAATTAGTGCACTTGAACTTACTAAATTGAGTTTGGCAAAAATTGATAGGACAAAAGATTTAAACATTTTGCACGAAATTTGTGAGGAGAAAGCACTTGAAAGTGCTAAGGAGATTGACGAGAAAAGGGCAAAAGGAGAACATTTGCCAAAACTTGCTGGGGTTCCAATTGTTATCAAAGATAACATTTCGAAAATTGGAACATTTACAACGTGTTCTTCTAAATTTTTAGCGAACTATAAATCTCCGTACAATGCTACTGTTGTTGACAAGCTTATTGAAAATGGGGCAATAATTGTTGGTAAGGCAAATATGGATGAATTTGCGATGGGAAGTAGTTCCGAAAATTGCGCATTTGGGGTTGTACACAACCCGTGGAATAGAGATTGTGTTCCAGGTGGGTCGTCAGGTGGGTCGGCTGCGTCGGTTGCAAGCAATCAATGCTTTGCATCACTTGGCACTGATACAGGTGGATCTATACGACAACCATCATCATTTTGTGGTGTTGTTGGGCTTAAGCCTACATATGGACTTGTTTCAAGATATGGTGTAGTTGCTTTCGCATCTTCGCTTGATCAAGTGGGTCCGATTACTAAGAGTGTACGCGACAATAGTATTATGCTTGATGCTATTTCAGGACACGATGAAAAAGAATTCACAAGCGCAAAACATACGAAAGAGAATTATTTTGCAGATTCGTTTAAGGGTTCAATAAAAGGTCTTAAAATTGGTATTGCTAAAGAATTTTTTGATTCGCTTAGCAATGTTGAGGTTAGGGAGTCAATTAGCAACGCAATCGATTTTTTCATTTCACAGGGAGCTGAAAAGGTTGAAATAAATTTACCACATATTAAAGATGCTTTAGCAGTTTACTATGTTTTATCTAGTGCTGAAGCTACTTCAAATTTAGCACGATTTGATGGTATAAAATATGGCGTTGCATCTGATGAAAGTAAAGATTTGATTGATTTTTATGTTCAATCACGTACAAAAGGATTTGGGAAAGAAGTAAAACGTAGAATAATGCTTGGGAATTTTGTGCTCTCTAGTGGATATTTTGATGCGTATTACAACAAAGCTAAAGCTGTTCAAAACATAATCATTGATGAATTTGATAAGGCCTTTAATTCTTGCGATGTTATCATTTCGCCAACTACTCCAAGTCCAGCATTTAAAATTGGAGAAAAAGTCGACAATCCATTGGAAATGTACTTAAATGATATTTATACTGTTCCGGTGAATATTGCAACATTGCCTGCGATTTCAATACCTTGCGGACTCAGCAAATCAAAATTACCGCTTGGAATGCAATTAATCAGTAACAGATTTAATGAGAAGATGTTATTTAATGTTGGAGATTATTTTGAGAAAAATTTTTTTTCAATTAGAGAGGTCAAATAATGGATTATGATATTGTTGTTGGTCTTGAAGTTCATGCGGAATTGAAGACTAAATCTAAAGTTTTTTGTAGTTGCAAAAATGAGTTTGGCGGGGAGCCTAATACAAATTGCTGTCCAGTATGTATAGGTTTGCCTGGAGCTTTGCCTGTACCTAATAAAGAAGCTGTCAAAATGTGTATCAAAGCAGGACTTGCTGTTGGTTCTGAAATTAATGACATTGCGATTTTTGAAAGAAAAAACTATTTTTATCCAGACCTAGCTAAGGCTTATCAAATTTCTCAAGCGGTTCGTCCTATTTGCGTAGGTGGAGGTATTGAGATTGAAAAAGAAAATGGCGAAAAGAAATTTATTAGATTGAATCGTATTCATCTAGAGGAAGATGCTGGGAAATTGATTCATAATTCAAAGTTAGGTGGTACGCAAGTTGACTATAATCGCGGGGGAGTTCCACTAATTGAAATAGTTAGCGAAGCGGATATGAATAGTGTTGAAGAAGCGGTTGCATATCTGACAAAATTAAAAAGTATTTTGCAATACATAGAAGTTTCAGATTGTAAAATGGAACAAGGTTCATTGCGTTGCGATGTAAATGTTTCACTAAAACCACGTGGAGCAAAAGAGTTAGGCGTAAGAGCGGAAATGAAAAACTTAAACTCTTTCCGTTCAGTTGCAAGGGCTATTGAATATGAATTTAAGCGTCAGTCTAGATTGCTTGATGAGGGGGAAGAAGTTGTTCAAGAAACGCGTCGTTGGGATGATGCTCGCAATCGCAGTTTTTCAATGCGTAGGAAAGAGGATGCTCAAGATTATAGATATTTTCCAGACCCTGATTTATTGCCATTTAGAATAGAAAGAAGCTTAGTTGAAGAAGTGCGCAAATCTATGCCAAAACTTAGAGAACAAAAAATTGAAGACTATGTAAGCAAACTTGGACTTAGTGAGTATGATGCGAAAGTTATAACGACTGATTTGAATTTGGTAAGATATTTTGAAAGTGTAATTAGTTTTTACAATTCGCCAAAGTTCGTTTGCAACTTCATTTTGACCACTTTATTGAAGAAAGTCAAAGAAAGTGACGGAGATGATTTATGTATTCAATTAGATGCACAAAACTTTGCAAATCTTATGAAGATGTATGAAACAAATGCAATAAGCCAAGCGACTTGCCGAGAATTGTTTGATGAAATTTGGGTGTCAAATGGTGATTGTGTAAAGTTGGTTGAAGAGCGCGGTTTGAAGCAGAATAATGATGAGCGTGAATTAAAACTGCTTGTCGAAGCAATTATTGGCGAATTTCCACAATCTGTTGCAGATTATAAAGGCGGAAATGCGAAAGCGTTATCGTTCTTTATTGGGCAACTTATGAAGCGTACTGGGGGCAAAGCGAACGCACAAATTGCAAGCAAAATAATTAAAGAAATTTTAGATAAATAGGAGAAAGATAATATGATTGAACCATCAATCGAAGCATTATTAAAATGCACTGACAATAATAAATACAAACTTTGCATTTTAGCAGAGAAAAGAGCAAAAGAAATTGCAAATAAAACTTATTATGAAAGCGATTCTATAAAAACGTCTGAAAAAAAAGAAATATCTCAGGCGCTTGATGAAATTGTTGAAAAGAAAATAATAATGAATGAGGATTAAAATGATTGCCGAGATCATTGTAGATTTGTCATCGGAATCTATTGATAAAATCTTTGATTATAACTGTATTGAGGGACTGCAACGTGGGCAATTAGTGTTAGTCCCTTTTGGCAATAAACAAGTGGAAGGCTTTGTGGTTGATTTGAAAAACGATACAAATGTCCCGATTGAAAAATTAAAAACAGTAACTAATATCTTGAAAAAAGAGCCAGTTATAAAAGAGGAAATGTTCGCTATTGCTAATTTTATGAAAAAGGAATACCATTTGCGAATGGTTGATATTCTGAGACTCTTTTTGCCATCTGAAATGAGAGGCGGGAAAGTTCGCGAAAAAATCAAAAATTTTGTTGTCTTAAATGCAGAATATGCCGATACAAATAGAAATGTTGACATTAGAAAAAATGCTTATCAACAACATAACTTGCTTTGCTATATGCGTGCTAACCCAATTGCGGATTACACAAAAGTTTGCGATACATTTTCACGTGGGGCAGTAATAGCATTAGAAGAGAAGGGTGTTTTGAAAATATGTGAACAAGTTATTGATAGACGACCAAAAATATATGCTATTGAAGAAAAAAAAGTAAATTTAAATATTGAGCAACAACATACTTTGGATACAATTTTAGCCCATAGAAATGGTAAATTCCTTATACACGGTGTTACTGGAAGTGGTAAAACTGAGATTTATATGCGAATAATTGAAGATTGTGTAGCAAGGGGGAAAACCGCGATTATGTTAGTTCCTGAAATATCACTTACTGGTCAAGTTTTAGCAAATTTTGTTAATAGGTTTGGAGATAATGTCGCGATATTACATAGCGGATTGTCAAGTGGCGAAAGATATGATGAATGGCAAAGAATATTCTCAAAAAAAGCAAATATTGTAGTTGGCGTACGTTCGGCAATATTTGCACCTGTTGAAAATATTGGGGCAATTATTATTGACGAGGAACACGACAATAGTTATGTTAGTGAGAGTAATCCACGATATAATACTCACGAAGTTGCTGAGTTCCGTTCGAAATATAATGACTGTTCTTTCATTTTAGGGAGTGCTACTCCAAGTATTGATACTTATTATAGAGCGAAAAAAGCTGATTTAACACTTTTGACTATGAAAAATAGAGCCAACAATAAGGCATTGCCTAAGATTCAAATAGTTGATATGTGTGCTGAGTTATCACGTGGAAATTCATCTTTCTTTTCCTACAAATTTCAAAATGAATTAAGAAAGTGTATTGATGATGGCAATCAGGCGATAGTGTTTATTAATCGTCGTGGCTATTCATCATTTATGAGATGTGTAGATTGTGGTTATGTTGCAAAATGTACAGATTGTGATGTGTCATTGGTTTTACACAAAGAAGATAATCAACTGAAATGTCATTTTTGTGGCAAACGCTTTAAAATTTTAACACGTTGTCCAATGTGTGGAAGTGACAAAATAAAACAAGGGTCGATTGGGACCCAAAGAGTGGTCGAAGAACTTAGTAAAGCATTTCCTAATGTTCCTATTTTTAGAATGGATAATGATACCACTAAAACAAAAAATGCACATATGGAAATACTAAGAAAATTTGGCAAGTCTAAACCTGCAATTCTTGTTGGGACACAAATGGTTGCTAAAGGACATGACTTTGAAGATGTTGCATTTGTCGGAATTATTGATGCAGATTTGAGTTTGCATTTTTCTGACTTTAGAAGTAATGAACGAACTTATCAATTAATTACGCAGGTTGCTGGACGTTGTGGTAGGGCTAGAAAGGATGGTATTGTTGTTTTACAGACATTTACTCCAAAGCATTTTGTTTATAAAAAGGCGATTGAAAATGACTATGATTCATTTTATGCTAATGAAATAAATTTACGCGCAACTACACATTTCCCGCCGTTTTCAAAAATCGTACGATTTTTATTTGTGGGTGAAGATGAAATTAGGATTAAGGAATATTTATCAAAAATTTTCTTTAAAGTGAAAGAAATTTTGAAGCCATATGGAAGTGATATTTACTTTGTTGAAGCGATGAGTTCGCCTATAAAACGAATACAAAGTAAGTTTAGATATCAAATTTTGTTACGTTATAATAACGAATTGCATTCTGAATTAATCCAGAAAATTTATAACATTGTTGATGAAAATAAAGATGCAAAAGTGTCTTTGTTTGTGGAAATAAATCAACAAAACTTTAATTGAGGAGATATAGTGGAAATTTTATTAGATAAAAATTTGCAAGAAATGGAACAATTTGTTATGAGTCTAGACGAACCCAAGTTTAGAGCAAAACAAATTTTAAATTGCTTATTATGTGGGAAATCAATTGAAGAAAGTACGACTTTACCAATTAGTTTAAAATCAAAACTATCTAGTTATGTGTGTCTCCCCATAAAAATTTACCAAGATATTAAAGGTGAAAATGCTGTTAAATTTCTTTATGAGTTATACGATGGTAACATTATTGAAGGAATATTGATGTTCCATAAATATGGGAATACTTTATGCGTATCTACACAAGTTGGATGTCGAATGGGGTGCAAATTTTGTGCTTCAACGCTTGATGGGTTGATTCGTAATTTGACAGCTGGTGAAATTTTAGGACAATTCGTAGCGGTAAATAAATATTTGGGTGGCACACTAAAAAATAGAAAAATTACAAATATTGTATTAATGGGCAGTGGCGAGCCTTTAGATAACTATGACAATGTTTTAAAATTTTTAAAACTTGTTACGGATGAGAATGGTTTCAATGTGTCTAGAAGGAATATATCACTTTCTACGTGTGGTGTTGTTGATAAAATTGATTGTTTAATCGAAGATTTTCCTGGAGTTGTATTGACAATTTCATTGCATACTCCATTTCAGGAAAAAAGAGAGAAAATTATGCCAATTGCAAAAGTATATAGTCTTGATAAACTTATAACAAGTGTGCGAAATTATATTGAAAAAACAGGGCGACGTGCAGTTTTTGAATACACGCTTATAGATGGAATTAATGATTCAAATGCTGATGCTCAACAATTGAGATTGATTACAAAGGGGCTTATTTGTCATATTAATTTAATTCCGCTAAATTATGTCAAAGAGCGCGATTTAAAAACTTCAAATAATATTGAAAAATTTAAACAACAACTCGAAAATATGGGTATGAGTGTAACAATTAGAAACTCGCTTGGCAATGATATAGAGGGAGCATGCGGACAGCTTCGTAGAAGAATTTTGGGAGAAAAAAAGGGTGAATAAAGCAATAGTGTTAAGAGTTGTTGGTGCAGATGCACAACTCATTGATAATGGGAAAAAGATACGTGCTTTAGTTTTAAAAAAAATAAAGTTGCAAGGACTTTGTGCTGGAGATATTGTTGAATATTATTTTGATAATATCAATAAAAATTTTGTAGTGCAAGCAATTTGTCAACGACGGAATCATATTGATAGACCCAATATTTCCAATGTTGATAAGGCATTTATTGTTATATCAAAAGAACCTCAAACTGATTTATTTTTAGTTGACAAAATGCTTGTTTACCTTGGAATTGAAGGTATTTTGCCATATATTATAATAAGTAAATGCGATATTGTGGATGATAATTTTATCAATACAGTAAAGCAACAATATGAGAATTGTGTTGAAAAGATTATTGTATTAAGTTCAATGAAAAATATTGGAGTTGATGAATTTATCGCTGAAACTAAAGGTTTCGTTTCAGTTTTAGTAGGGCAATCAGCAGTTGGTAAATCATCATTGCTTAATGCTTTAGGAGTAAAAAAAATAAAAACAGATACGATTGCATTAAAAGTTGGCAAGAAAAAATCACGCGGTAAAAATACAACAAAAAACAGTGAATTATATGTAACAAATTATGGCGCAATGATTGCTGATACGCCAGGATTTAAAATGCTTGTACTTGATGATATGGATGATTCGGAACTTACTCACTATTATATTGATATTAGAAAATATGCAATTAAATGCAAATATAAGAATTGTACGCATTTGCCAAATAATGACGGCTGTAAGGTCGTAGACGCATTAAATAAAGGACAAATTAATAAAGACAGATATAATCGCTATATTAAGGTTAAAAGTGCACTCAATAAATGCAGGAGAAAAAAATATGAAAAATAAGGTATCTATTTCAACATTACCATTTAAATTTGAGGAACTTGGAAATAAATCAAGACAGCTAAAAAATGCTGGCGCTGATTTTTTGCACTGTGATATTATGGATGGTATTTTTGTAGAAAATAAAACATATATGCCAGAAAAATTGGCTAGTATTGCGAATGTTTGTGAACTTCCGCTTGATGTCCATTTAATGGTAAATGACCCAGTTAAATATTTTAAATTTTGCATAAAAGCGCAAATAATTTCAATTCATTGTGAAGTTTTTGAAAACTTGAAAGATTGTATTGATGCAATAAATTTAATTAAACAAATGGGAATAAAGGCTGGAATTGCAATAGACTTAGATACTGCATCAGAGCAAATAATCCCACTATTGGAATATGTCGACGTTGTACTTGTTATGAGCGTCAAGGCGGGAGCGGGTGGACAGAAATTTGATGATTCTATACAAGAAAAAATAGAATTGTATCGTAAAATAAAAAAAGAAAAAACTCTTCAATTTCAAATAGAAGTAGATGGGGGAATAAATGGGAACAACGCTCAAAAATGTGTTTTGGCGGGGGCTGATATACTTGTGAGTGGAAGTTTTGTTGCAAATTCAACCAATTATGCAACTTCAATTAATTCTTTAAAGTATAATATAAACAACTAAAGTTGAGATTCAACTTTTATGAGTTGTGTTTTCTTTGTTTTTAAAAAATGTTCGTAAAATTACTCGTAAGAATTTAGGTGCTTTAATGCAAATAATCTTCATAAATATTTCCTCATTACTTTATTATATGCAATGAATGTTATTAAAGTATCTAAAATTGAGATTATTAAAAAACATATGGAATTATCAAGTGTTTATTCAATAACTATCCTTAGTTATATGCACTAAGAATTATGTTTGGATATAATATTTGTTATACATTATATAAAAAAGCTATAATCAATATGCTACTATCTCATTTTGAGATTTTCACAAATAACTATAGCTTTTTTGTATACAAATAAATTAGTTGACCTTCTTAAGGCATTTTGTGCAAACGCACTCAGTTCTAACCGTTCCGTTTTCATCCTCAAGTTTAACTTTTTGCAAATTTGGTTTGAATTGACGATTTGTTCTTTTACTAACGTGCGAGTGAGAATGAGCAATTGCCTTACCACTCAATTTGCCTTTTCCACAAATACTACATACTTTTGGCATAATTTCAACCTCCGATTCATTTTTTTGAATTATTTAATTCATTACAAAACTTTTTTGTTCAACCATATCATATGTACAAAAGCACATAGAGAAAAACAAAGTGTTTTAATTACTTGTATATAATACACTAAAAAACAAAAAAAATCAAGTCTTTTTATAAAACAATTTGTATTTTTTAGTAAATATAGTTGATTTTTTAAATAAAATATAGTAAAATATGTTTAGTCGAGTTACAGCAAGTAAAATGGAGATTGCGAAATGGCAGTTCATACGTTAAACAATTACGGCAAAATCACTATCACTGATGAAGCGATAGCGAGTGTTGTTGGTTATTTTGCTCTTGAATGTTACGGAGTTGTTGATTTAGTTTCAAAACATTTTTCTGATAACATTGCAGAACTTTTTAAGAAAGGGCACTATAGACGTGGAGTGAAAGTTAGTACTAATGGTAATAAAATTTCGCTTGATTTGTGTGTTATTTTGAAATATGGTGTTACAATAAACGCTGTTGCCGACAGTTTGAAAAAATCAGTAAAATATAATGTGGAAGATTTCACTGGAATGATTGTGGAATCTATCAATGTAAATATAATGGGCGTCAAAGTATGACTTTGTATGCCTTCTTTTGCTTGCGTTTTGCAAGTCCTCGGAGGATATAATGACAAAAACAATAAATGGTGCAACTTTTAGAAAAATGATTTTCGCAGGTTGTAGCAATTTGGAACAAAATAAAAAATATGTGGATTCACTTAATGTTTTTCCAGTACCAGATGGAGATACAGGAACTAATATGTTCTTGACGTTGAAATCGGCAACAAATGAGTTAAATAATTGTACATCAAATAGTTTGGAAGATTTGAGCAATGCACTTGAGAAAGGTGCATTGCGCGGAGCACGTGGGAATAGTGGAGTTATACTTTCTCAAATTTTAAAGGGTATCGCAAGAGTGACCAAGACTTCTTCTGATATCACAACGAAGCAGTTTGCGAAAGCACTAAAAGAAGGGGCGAGTGTTGCATATCAAGCCGTTGCTAAACCAAAGGAAGGAACGATTCTTACTGTTATAAGAGTTATGGCTGAGGAAGCAATGGTTGCTTCTAGGAGAATGACAGAATTCGAAGAATTTATGAAATACGTCATAGATAAGGGTGAAGAAATTTTGCAAAAAACGCCTGAATTATTGCCTGTACTTGCAAAAGCTGGGGTAGTAGATGCTGGTGGACGTGGACTGATGTTTGTGTTTCAGGGATTTTATCGAATTATAATAAATGATGAGTCATTTGAATTTGAAATGGTTGATACCGCTAGGACTCTTGATAATATCAAAGAGTTTCACGTAAATCTTGAGGCGCTTGCAGATATCGAATTTGGATATTGCACAGAGTTTATGATTATTCATATGTTTAAAAAGACTACTGAATCTGATATTGATAAACTTAGGGAGAAATTACTTGCTATTGGAGATTCTCTTATTTGTACGGGGGATTTATCACTTGTTAAGGTACACGTGCATACAAATGAACCGAATAAAGCACTTGGGTACGCGCTTGAATTGGGAGAGTTATTTAACCTTAAAATAGAAAATATGCGAGAGCAGAATCGCGAATTGCGTAAAAACGCGACAATAAGAAATCAAAAACCATATGGGATGGTTTCAGTATGCGCAGGAGAAGGGATTGGTGCTGTTTTCAAAGACTTGGGTGTTGATTGTGTCATTGAGGGCGGACAAACGATGAATCCTTCTGCTGATGATATTTCAAAAGCAATTGAAGCTGTTCCAAGTAATTTGGTTTATGTTTTCCCTAATAATAAAAACATTATTCTTGCATCTGAACAGGCGAAAGCACTTACCCAAAAACAAGTTATTGTTATACCAACTACAAGTGTTCCTCAAGGAATTTCTGCAATTTTAGCATTTAATGCTGATTCGGATAAAGAAGAGAATATTAGTGCTATGAATGAGAGTTGCAAGACGGTTAGAAGTGGATCTGTTACAAATGCGGTTAGAACTACAAATGTTGATGGCTTTGAAATCACTGAGGGAGATATAATTGGGTTAGATGAGTCTCACATTAAAGCTAAAAGTCAAGATTTGAATGAAACTTTGTTAAATTTGATTGATACTCTTGTTAATGAAGATTCGGTTAACATTACACTTTTCTATGGCGCTGGAATTGATGAAGATAAGGCAAATGAAGTTCAACAGAAAGTGGCTGAAAAATACGATAGTTGTGAAGTTACAGCTATATATGGTGGTCAACCTGTATATTATTATATTGTTTCTGTTGAATAATAAATACTGCATTAATGAAAATGTAAAGACCAAATGAAAATTTGGTCTTTTTTTGTTGTAAATAAATTAGAATTTTATAAAAATTGCAATGAAAATTGGATAAATTTACCATATAAAGAATGTGTATTTATTTTATTAAAGGGGACATAATAATATTGAGAAAGTTGATATTTAATACACATTAATGTATATTTGTAATTACTTTCTCACAGATTGATATCAATCAAATGCACAATTTAATATTGTGATAGGAGGTCGAAATGGCTAGTAAAAGAAAAACTGAAAAATGTGCAAAAAACAATACTTGCACGTCAAAGGGATGCGCAAATAAAACAAGCGCAGGAAACAGTTCTTCAAAGTCATCTTGCACAAAAAATTGCACTAAATAATAATTGCAATTTTATAGCACAAAAAATCATTTTGTGCTATTTTTTTGTTGCATAAAGCATAAAATGCATTATAAAAAAGTTTAAAAACTTTTTTTATGAAATTTAATGTTTAATTTATATAGGCTTACTTTGAAAACTTGCAAAGTTTTCTTGAGTAAGTTCTATTGTTAACTACTATGAAATTTTATTTAAGAGTTAAGAATTAAAATTTTTTAAAAAAAATGAAAAATATATTAATTTTAGTTGACATAATTGAAATATTATAGTATACTATTAGAGCATTGATTGGGAGCTTAGCTCAGTTGGTAGAGCACCTGCCTTACAAGCAGATGGTCATAGGTTCGAGTCCTATAGTTCCCACCAATCACAATTTATCTATTGTGTAATGCGGGAGTGGCTCAGTGGTAGAGCGTCACCTTGCCAAGGTGAACGTCGCGAGTTCGAATCTCGTCTCCCGCTCCATTTTTTATATCATATTCAACGTTGGCGCCATAGCCAAGTGGTAAGGCACAGGTCTGCAAAACCTTTATTCCCCAGTTCAAATCTGGGTGGCGCCTCCAACGCCGAAGTGGCGGAATAGGCAGACGCAAAGGACTTAAAATCCTTCGGGTAGAAATACCTGTGCGGGTTCAAGTCCCGCCTTCGGCACCACAAACAAAAACCACAATATGTAGTATATTACATTAAAGTGCAACACTATATATTGTGGTTGTTTTTTTATTTAGGCACATTTTAGGCACAAGTGCATTTAATATAACAATAGCAAATATTGATATTGTTATATATAAATTTAAGGTAATATAAAATGTTATGGAGCATATTTATTTATCCTCATAATAATAAAACCCTTTATATTGTCAAAATTGTGTTGCTTTATTGTTTTTTATTATTTAAATGATACAAAAATCAATTATTTGTGTTATAATCTAATATATATTTAAATGGAGATTTTGTATTTTTATGGAAAATTTGGACGACGTTGTCGAAGTGATGAAGAATTTAGCTATAGATGCTGAATCAATTATAAATGAAAATAAGAAATATGGCATATTTGACAAAGGTGAACTTGACATTGTAACTGATGTAGATAAATTAGTTGAGCAACATTGCATTACCGTTTTAAGAGTGAAATATCCTAATATTCCTATAGTTAGTGAAGAAACTCTTTCTGATACTATTGTTAATGACGAAGCTTTTGTACTTGATCCCATAGATGGGACAAAAAACTTCGCTTGTGGATTGCCTACTTGGGGATTTCAAATTTCTTATGTTGTCAACAAAATCGAGCCCGTCGCGTGTGTTATATATTTGCCAAAATTTAAAATACTAGTTACATCGCAAAAAAATAAAGGGACATTTTTGAATGGAGAGAAAATTCATAGCAATTGTTGTGTAGACCTAAAACATACATTTTGGTTGTTAGAAGGTAAGCGCAAAAAATGGGGGATTGGGGGAATTATATCTCCGCAAGTTCTTGGTGTGAGAGCATATGGAGCATCGTCTGTATCTTTTTCTTTTGCGTTGTTGAAGGGTGTTAATGTAATATTTTACAATGCCCAAACAATGTGGGATTATTACGCTGGTATTTGTGCGTGCAAAAATGCTGGAAAAATTTGCAAAATTCTTGACAATGGAACAGTTATAATTTGTGAAAGTGAACAACAACTAGAATTTGCACTTAAATCAATTGAAAAAGCAGAGCAAAATGAATAATTTTTTTAAATTTTTATATTGAAATTTATGAAAAAGTAATTTTTGTTGTAAAACCTTGACAAATTTTCGAAAAATATGTAAAATCATATATATGAATAAGTTGAAAAGATTTTATGCTAAACAAAGGGCAATAAATGGAAGCTTTACACTAAGTGGTCAAGAATTTGTTCACGCAAAAAGTGTTATGAGACTAAAAGAGTATGACCAAATTATCATTTGTTGTGGGGATGGAATTGACTACATTTGTGAAATTTCTCAAATCAATGAAAATAATTTAATTTGTCGTATTCTTTCAAATACAAAAAATATGTGTGATTCAACTATTTCTTTAACTTTATATCAAGCACAAGTAAAAGCAGACAAGATTGAGTTAATAACACAAAAGGTTAGTGAAATAGGTGTTTCAAAAATTGTTCCTTTTACAAGCGACTTTTGTGTTGTACACGGAGAATTAAGCAATCAAAAGATGGAACGACTTAACAAAATTGCAGTTGAATCGGCAAAGCAATGTGGACGTTCAAAACCTTTGGAAATTGATAATGTCAAAACATTTGATGCAATTCTTAATGAATTAAAAACATATGAGTTGGTACTCTTTGCTTATGAAAATGCTAAAATAAATAAAATCAGTCAAATTTTGGGTTCATACAAAAACATTGCGATTGTCATAGGTAGTGAAGGGGGATTTTCTGACAAAGAATATAAAAATCTTTGTTCTTTACCGAATGTTTGTTGTGTTACATTAGGAAATCGCATTTTGCGTGCCGAAACGGCTTCAATTGTCTGTTGCGCACTTGCAATGGAACGATTTGAATATGTTTGGGTATGAAATAAGTAATCATAAAATAATTCAACAAAAGAAAGCGAGTGGAAATGAAAATATTTATAAAAAAAATGGGCTGTAAGGTTAACGAATATGAAGCGTCAAGTCTAATGACATCTCTCAAATTATGTGGACATATTGAGGTTTTATCTCCAGAAAATGCCGACATTGCAATAGTTGTAACTTGTGCAGTAACAAACGAAGCTGAAGCAAAATCACGCCAAATGGTGGGAAGTATAACAAAGAAAAATCCAAATATCAAAATCATAATTTGTGGATGTTCAGCCCAAAATAATCCAAAACAATATCAAAGTAGAGATAATGTACTTGCAATTTTTGGAATGAATAAACTTGACATTATCAACTTTATACAAAACATACAAACTGAATGTCAATATAAACCTAATTGCTATATTAGTGAAAAATATGATAATTATCTTTATCCGCAGATGGATAAAACTCGACACTTTGTTAAGATTCAAGATGGTTGCGACAATTTTTGTTCATATTGCTTAATTCCATACTTGCGTGGGCGTTCTCGCTCTCGTTCTCTCTCAGACATTTTAATAGAAATAAAACAAGCTCAAAAAGAATCTAAAGAAGTAGTACTGACAGGAATAAATGTGTCTGATTATCATACTGATTTTGGAGAAACATTTATCGACTTAATAAAAGCACTTCAAGACATAGACATTAGATTGCGTATAAGTTCTATAGAATGTAATATTATCACAAGAGAGTTACTTGTCGAATTGCAAAAATGTAAAAATTTTTGTCCGCATTTTCATTTGCCATTGCAAAGTGGGGCTAATCAAACGCTCAAAGATATGAATCGTCATTATAACACTGATCAATTTCTAGAGAAAGTCGATTTGATTAGAGAGTATTTCCCTAATTGTGCCATAACAACTGATGTAATTGTTGGATTTCCAACCGAAACAGATGCTGATTTTGATGAAACTATTGAAACCATCAGAAAGGCACAATTTAGCGATATTCACGCATTTATATATTCTGAACGTTCAGAAACGTCAATTTCTAAAATAAGGAAACCGCTTTGCAGTGAAATTTTGAAAGCTCGAAAAAACAAAATGCTTTCACTAAAAAAAGAACTCCACAACGCATTTCTATCTTCGCATATTGGTAAAACCGCGTCTATGCTAACTGAGAATATAAAAGGGAATAATGTTGTCGGTTATACAAAAGAGTATATTAAGGTTCTGTTGCCAAAAGATGTTGTTGGTTCTTCACAAATTGTGCAAGTCAAACTTCTAGAGATTTCGGGAGATGCGATGATTGGCAAACTCATCGATTAATTTCGTTGCTTTGTATTATATTGGAGGTTGACAATGAATTGATTTAATTCGTAAATGAGTATAAATATATTTTTTAATTGTTTAACCTAAATTTAAATGGTGTTAAAAAATAATTTTAAACGTCTAAAAAAATATTGGAGGTAAAAAAATGGATTGTTTATTTTGCAAATTAGGTAAAGAGAGAGGGAATAAAATATATGAGGATGACCTTTTCTTCATCATAGAAGATATAAATCCCAAGGCTCGTTACCATTACTTGGCTATTCCGCGCAAGCACTACAAGTATCTAACTGATATGAATAAAACTGATATTGAAGAATTTGATATAATTGTATCAACAATCGGAGATCTTGCTAAATGGTTGAAACTAGATGGGGGTTTCCGTCTAATCATCAATCAGGGAGATGATGCAGGGCAAAGTGTTCCACATTTACATATCCACATTCTCGGTGGAGAAAAAATGGATTGGAATCCCGCGTAATTAAGAAATGTTAAACTAATATAAAAAATATTCACAATTATTCAAAAAAAAGTAGAAAATTTTGTGTTTAGTTTATAAAAAGATAAAATAATAAAAATTTTATTGTTTCTCAAAGTAATTTTTGATATGAATTTAAGTTGAAATTTTTTTCAACTTTTTTAGTGTGTAAAAAATCTATAAAATATTATTGTATTAAATAATAGTGGGATTTACTTAAAAAATTACTAAAGTTTTTTAAGTAAATTTTACTATTCGACATTATAGAATTTGCATCAAGAATTAACATTGTGATAAAATCATTCTACGTATGGTAAATTGCTTTGAAGTTTTGGGTTTGTGTGGTATAATCATAATATGAAAATTTTAGTTTTATCAGATTCGCATAAGAATTTACTAAATATCAAAAAAATACTTAACGAAGTTGAGTATGACTTTGTTTTATTTTTGGGAGACTATGTTTCCGATATTTTAAATTTTAACAAAAAAATTAAGGACAAGCTCTTTGTTGTCAAAGGTAATTGCGATGGAGATATTAATTTTGATGACGATTTGATGCTAGAAATGGCGGGAAAGAAAATTTTTATGACTCACGGGCATTGTTATAGTGTCAAAATGGGAATGGGAAAATTGTTTGAAAAAGCGACTGAAATGGGTGCAGATATAGTTGTTTTTGGTCATACACATATTCCTTTCCAAACGCAATTGGATAATGGAATTATTGTCTTGAATCCAGGCAGTCTTGGCAAGGGGGCATTAAAAAATAATACCTTTGGAATGATATACATTGAGAATGGGAAAATTACAACGAAAATTTTTCAAGTTTTTTAAAAAACTATTTTAAACATTATTACAATGTTGATAATGTGAGAATTGTAACATAGATATTATGATGATACGCATTTATATTTGAGTGGAATAAAATAGTATACGCAATTTATGTTATCAAAAATAAAAAAAATGTTAAAAAAAAGAAAAAAACAAAAAAATAACGAAAAAATCATTGACAATAAAAAATATTTGTGTTATCATATGTGTGCGTTGACCGATAGGGAAATGCGGGTGTAGCTCAATGGTAGAGCCCCAGCCTTCCAAGCTGGTTGCGTGGGTCCGATTCCCATCACCCGCTCCAAAATAAATTATGTTTCAGCAAGCGTCTGTAGCTCAGCTGGAAGAGCAACGCCCTTCTAAGGCGTGGGTCAGGGGTTCGAATCCCTTCAGGCGTACCATTTTTGGTGGGTGTAGCTCAGTTGGTTAGAGCGCTAGACTGTGACTCTAGAGGTCGTGAGTTCGAGACTCATCACCCACCCCACATAATTTATTTATTTCCTTTTTTATTTTACTTATTTTATATTGGGGTGTCGCCAAGCGGTAAGGCACGAGACTTTGACTCTCGCATGCGTTGGTTCGAATCCAGCCACCCCAGCCATTTCTTGCATAAGCAAGAATGAATGACTCATTAGCTCAGTAGGTAGAGCACTTGACTTTTAATCAAGTTGTCCCGAGTTCGAGCCTCGGATGGGTCACCATTTTTTTATTCACGACTGGCAAAGATTTGCTGAGCACTGGGGTGTCGCCAAGCGGTAAGGCATGAGACTCTGACCCTCATATGCGTTGGTTCGAATCCAGCCACCCCAGCCACTATGCGCATATGGCGGAATTGGCAGACGCGCTAGACTTAGGATCTAGTGTTACACGACGTGGGGGTTCAAATCCCTCTATGCGCACCATAACAAAAAACCGAATTTTCTCAATGGAAAGTTCGGATTTTTTATAAATTTTTATATCCATCATCACATTATTTATTATACAACCTTTAATTATAATAAATTTTGCTAAAACTTTACACTAAAATTTTTACTTTATTTGAAATAACTTTATTGTTTGGAGTTGTTAAAATAACATAGTATACAATATTTGTATTTTCTTTTGATATTGTATCAATATATGTATGCTGTTCACTTTTGTTTTTAATATTTTTTAATATGCTTATTTCATTTCCAAGGCATTTTACAAGTTCGTAATCATAATATTTTTTAGTTTCAAAACTTAATGTAACTTTGTTGCCAATCCTTTTTGCATTTAAATTAATTGGTGGGGGAGAGCTAAATATTGAAGAATATTCAGTTGGTTGGAATTTCATAGCGAATTTTGCTTTGATAATATATCTATCTGGGGTTTTTTCGTCAGCTAATTTAATTTGCCCATTTTGGTTATATGTTATCTTATCAATGTTTTTTTCAATTATATTTTGTGGTACTATAAAAGATGTTTGTGGATTTAATTTGCACCAAATCTCATTTGCAATGATACTCGGATGATTACCGCCTGTTAAATTTTGAGGCAATAAAACCTTTTCATTTGCTCCAATCCAAACACATACTGTATAATCTTTTGAATAACTTATGTTATATGCATCAGTATTTAGCGAAGAATTTTTAAGTCCACAAGTGCCTGTTTTGCAAGCTACGTATTCGCTAAAATTGTGCAATTTTTTTCCAGTACCATTTGCGCTACATTCTTGCAATGCAAGAGTAAGTTGATATGAAGTTTCGGGGGTAGTTGCAATTCTTTCTTCATTTTTATGATGATAAAGTTGATGAAATTCTGTGTTAATGCTTTCTACAATTTTGGGTGCAATATAAACTCCATTCCTTGCAAGTGTTGCGTATGCATTCGTTAAGGTAAATAGATCGCAACCATAATATAAGCTTCCCAATGCGAGTGCAAGATGATTATCATTTTTATCAAATGTAAAACCGAATTTTTGAGCGTATTTTTTTGCCTTATCTATTCCATAGTAGTTTAATAATTTAGTTGCACAAATATTCGACGAAACACTCAATGCTTCAGTTGTGCTAATTTCTCCACGATATTTTTTATCAGAATTGGTGGGTGCAAATCCACTAAAATTGATAGGTGAGTCGTTAATTTTTGTTAAAAGATTAATTTTTCCATCTTCAAGGTTGGGAGCATAAACTACAAATGGTTTTAAACACGATGCAGGTTGTCGCTTCATATTTAGTATGTCAATGTTGGATGAACGTATTGCTTGTATGGAACTATCACTATTTTTTTCTATCAAAATTGCATAATCTGGCATTACATTATTAATTTCTAAAAATGATAAATCAATTTCATTAATAATTTTTTGCAAATTATGATTTAATGTTGTATTTATCTTTAAATTTGAGCGTACTAATTCTTTTTCACTCATTTTTAATAGTTTACACACTTCGTCAATAACTAATTTTTCAAAAGAACTCTGTGTGAAATTCTGTCCAACTTCTAATTTCTCTGATATTGCATTTTTTGCTTCTTCATTGCTAATAAATCCACATTTTAGCATTTGAGAAATTACCAAATTACGTCTTTGTACGCATTTATCGTAATTTGAAATTGGGTTGTAAAATTTCGGGGATTTAATTATACTTGCTAAGGTTGCAGATTGTGCAATGCTTAAATCTTTTGCTGATTTTCCAAAATAAAAATTACTTGCTTCTTCGATGCCAAAACAACTATTGCCAAAATAAATTATATTTAAATAAATTTCCAAAATTTCGTCTTTTGTAAAAGTCTTTTCAAGTTTTTTTGTTAAGAATATTTCTTTCAATTTTCGTTCAATTGTTTTATCGTTATTTAAATGTGTGTTTTTAATAAGTTGTTGCGAAATTGTTGATGCTCCTTCTTTAGAATATCCATTTTTTATGTTAGTTAAGAGTGATTTTATAATTCTTTTGTAATCTAGTCCATTGTGCTTATAAAAATTTTTGTCCTCTATTGCAATAAAGGCATTGATGACATTTGCAGGAATTTGGTTAAATTCTATAGTCAAGCGTCCATTCATTGAGACATTCCCTATTTTTTTATCATTAGAATCTGTAATTTGCACATATGAGGTTGCTGTTATTAATTTTTCTTTGTCAAATTGCAAATTTCCATATTGTGAGTTAATTTTCACATAAAAATATGCGAATATACAACTTAATGCGATGATTAAAAATACAAAAGAAACCATTATAATTCTAAATAGAACTTTTGAGATTTTTTTCTTTGTTTTTATTAATTTACTTGGCATAAAATTATCAACAGAAACTTTGTAATTGTTTTTTTGCTTTAACATATTTTTAGTATTGGCAGTTTACATAAAAATATTTATATATTAAATCAAATTTTTAACTTAAAAAAAGCTAAAATTATACAAACGACTTGCATTTTTTGTTGTAAAAATGTTATAATTTATAAAATAAATTTATTATTTTGAGTATATCGTTTATACTGTAATTTATATAAAATAAAACAAAAAAGGAAAATTATGAAAAATATAAAAAGATATTGCATTTTGACGTATGGTTGCCAGATGAATGTTCACGAATCTGAAAAACTCGCTGGATACTTAGAAGAGCGAGGATATCTTGAAACGAACGACACTAAAGATGCTGATGTTATTGTTTTTAATACATGTTGCATTAGGAAATCAGCTGAAGAAAAAATACTAGGGAACATTGGAGCAATAAAACATTTAAAGAAAAAAAATCCAAATCTCATTGTGGCAGTATGTGGATGTATGAGTCAACAAGATAATATGGCGAATCTATTATATAAAAGATTTCCATTTTTAAGTATAATTTTCGGCACACACAATCTTGGCAAATTCGGAAAATTTCTTGATGATTTTGAGAATACAAAGAATCGTATAGTAGCAATTGAGAATGAAATGAACAACATCATTGAAAATGTTCCTATGGTAAGGTCTAGTGGTTATAATGGTTGGGTCAATATAATGTATGGCTGTAATAATTTTTGTACATATTGTATTGTCCCTTACGTTCGCGGTAGAGAAAAAAGCAGGGAGATGAATGACATTATTTTAGAGGTTGAGTCGCTTTTGAAAACTGGCAAATACAAGGTAATCACGCTTTTGGGACAAAACGTGAATTCATATGGTAAAGATTTGGGTGATGGTGTAACTTTTGCAAAATTATTACAAAAAATTGCTGAATTACCTTATAATTTTAAACTAAAGTTTATGACTTCACATCCAAAAGATTTAACTGATGATGTCATTGAAACTATTGCAAAGAATGATAAAATTTCAAAAACAATTCATTTGCCAATACAGTCTGGCAGTAATGAAATTTTAAGAAGAATGAATAGAAATTATACTGTAGAACACTATGAAAAAATAATTAAAAAGATTAGAGAATTAATTCCAAATGTTTCTCTTACAAGTGACATTATTGTGGGATTCCCAGGTGAAACAGAAAAAGAATTTAATGAAACATTTGAATTAGTTAAACGAATTAAATATAATGGTTTATTTGTTTTTATGTATTCTCCACGACCTGGAACTCCAGCATCAGAAATGCCTAATCAAGTAACAGATGAGGATAAGCATATAAGAGTTAATACACTTCTTGCTTTAGAAAAAGAGATATCACGGGAGATTTCTCAAAAAATGATCGGCTCAATAGAAAATTGTATTGTAGATTCACAATTAAATGAAAACAATTATGTTGTGAAAACTGATAGTGGTAAAACAATTATAATTAATGATGCTAAATTAAATTTAAATGATTTTGTTGATGTCAAAATTATTTCTATAGAAAACAATCAACTATATGGACAAATTTTGGAGGAATAAATGAGTAAAAAATTATCACCAATGATGCAACAATATCTATCTATGAAAGATCAATATCGTGATTGTATATTGCTTTATAGGTTAGGTGATTTTTATGAAATGTTTTTTGATGATGCACTAATTGTTTCGAAAGCGCTTGGCTTGATGCTTACGGCAAGAGATTGTGGAGATAACAAAAAAGCACCAATGTGTGGAATTCCATATCACGCATCTAACAATTATCTTACAAAACTTGTTGCACAAGGTTACAAAGTTGCGATTTGTGAACAATTGACTGTTCCAACAAAGGGAGTGTCGTTGGTACAACGAGATGTTGTTCGTGTTGTTACTCCAGGGACTGTAATTGAAACCGAATTACTTGATGAGAATAAAAACAATTTTATTGCATGTATTTACTTTTGTGATAAAGGTTTTGGAATTAGTTATGTTGATATAACAACAGGTGAAATGTATGCGATTGAAGGCGAAATAGACAAGAAAGAGGAAAAAATAAATGATATTTTAACTAGAATTAAACCTAGTGAAGTTATTTGCAACAAAGAAGTTCTAACTTTCTATTCGAAATTATCTAGTTTTATTGTCGGAATTGCGCCCAAAGCCACCGCATACAATGAAGGTGCTTTTATTGAAAGTAAGGCTGAGAAACAAGTTTGTAAGCAATTGAATTCAATAACCCTTGATAAATTTGATATTGGGAAAAATAGAAAGGCATTAATATCAAGTGGAGCATTATTATCGTACTTAGAAGAAACGCAAAAACGTGCTATGATGAACATCACACGCATAGAAGTTGAAAAAAATAAAAACATTATGCACATAGATGTAAATACGCGACGAAATCTTGAACTTGTTGAGTCAATGAAAGACAGAAAAACAAAAGGGTCATTATATTGGGTTTTGAATCGTACAAAAACTTCTATGGGTGCACGTATGCTGAGACAATGGGTTGAACAACCTCTGCAAAATGAGCAAATGATAAATGAACGTCTTGATGCCATTGACGAACTGATGCACAATACAATCGCACGCGAAACACTCTCACAAACATTAAGAGAAATAAATGATATAGAACGTATTTGTGGACGTATTTCGTATGGAACAATAACTCCTCGCGGGTGCTATGAATTAAAACTTTCGATACAGAAAATTCCTCAAATTAAACGCATTGTTAGTGGATTTCAGTGCAGTTTGTTTAAAAAGTATACTCAACAAATTGCCGATTTTGAAGCAATTGTTGAAATGCTTGAACGCGCATTTGATGAAAATGCGCCAAATAGCACACAAGAAACTGGGTTCATCAAAAAAGGATACTCAAAAGAGTTAAATGAATTGGTGGACACGGCTAGCGGGGGGAGAAATTCACTCGCGAATATGGATGCGCAGGAGAAAGCAAGAACAGGAATTAAAAACTTAAAGATAAGTTATAATTCAGTTTTTGGATATTATATTGAAGTGCCAAAATCTCAAATGCAGTTTGTTCCAAGCGAGAGATATCAAAGAAAGCAAACTTTAGCCAATTGTGAAAGATTTGTAACTGATGAACTAAAATTGCTTGAAGAAAAAATTCTATCTTCTGAAGAGGCATTACTTCAAGTTGAACAAAAAATTTTCAAAGAAATTAGACAAGATCTTATAGATAATATCCCAGCACTTTTAAGAACAGCAAAAACGCTTGCAATGATTGACTCGCTGTCGTCGCTTGCACTTGTTGCCCTTGAAAATGATTTTTGCAAGCCTGTTATTAATTCTAATGTCAAAGAAATCAATATTGTAGATGGGCGACATTGCGTCGTTGAACAGACTTTAAAAAATGATAGATTTGTTCCTAATGACACATTGCTTGATGATAATGAAAATAGAATTATTATAATCACAGGCCCCAATATGGCAGGGAAAAGTACCTATATGAGACAAGTTGCATTGATTGTTTTAATGGCACATATTGGGTCATATGTTCCAGCAAAATCCGCTACAATTACCCTTACAGATCGCATTTTTACACGTATTGGCGCAAGTGATGATTTAGCTTTTGGGCAGAGTACATTTATGGTAGAAATGCTTGAAGTTAGCAATATTTTATCAAATGTTACAAACAAAAGTCTTGTAATTTTAGATGAAGTTGGGCGTGGAACTAGCACATATGACGGGTTAAGCATAGCGTGGGCTGTTGTTGAATATCTTGCAAAAGATACAAATGCAAAAGTTTTATTTGCTACTCACTATCACGAATTAACTGAGCTTGAGGGAAATATGCCATGTGTTAAAAATTATCAAATATCTGTTAAAGAGTTTAATAAAGAAATCATATTTCTCAGAAAAATCATCCGTGGTGGGGCAAACCGAAGTTTTGGTTTAGAGGTTGCAGAAATGGCTGGATTACCTGAAAAAGTTATAAATAATGCTCGTGCAATTTTAGAAAATTTGCATAATAATGAAATAATGTGCAAACATAACACTTCAAATACTTCAGAGAATAAAATCAATATTCAGGTTGATAACGAATTATTAAAATTGTCTGACCTTATAAGAAAAATTAATATTGATTCCATTACACCTCTTGAAGCTTTGACAACAATTAATACAATGAAAGAAATTTTATTGTCAAAAGGAAATAAATAAATGGCTAAAATAAATGTATTAGATTCTTCAATATATAATAAAATATCTGCAGGCGAAGTCGTCGAGCGCCCAGCATCTGTTATTAAAGAACTTATAGAGAATTCTATTGATGCTGGGGCTAAAAACATTATTATTGACATAAAAGATGGTGGTGTTGAAAATATGACCGTCATAGATGATGGTTGTGGTATTGAATATGATAGCGTTAAGAGTGCGTTTTTGCCCCACGCCACAAGCAAAATCACGTCTGCTGATGATTTAAATTCAATTTTGACACTTGGGTTTCGTGGAGAGGCGCTTGCTTCTATTGCATCTGTGTCCGACGTCGAAATGCTAACAAAAACGAGTGATGATGAACTTGCGACAAAAATTGTTTTAAATGCAGGGAATATTTTGAGTTGTGAGAGATGTTCTGCACCAGTTGGCACAAAAACATCAATAAGTAATTTATTTTTTAATGTCCCAGCGAGAAAAAAGTTTTTGAAAAAGAATAAGCAAGAAGAACATGAAATAACGACAATTGTTCAGAGACTAATTTTGTCAAATCCAAATGTTTCAATCCGATATATTGCGGACGGCAAACAAATTTATTATTCAACTGGCAAAAATTTGGAAGATGCAATTTTTTCAATTTATGGCATAAGTACTTTGCAAAATTTACTTAAATTCGATGAAAAACGAAATGATATGCACCTTTATGGTTATATTGGCAAACCTAGTTTTACGAAGGCTAATAGGACATATCAAACACTTGTTGTCAATAAAAGATTTGTCCAAAACTCCAATATATCAGTAGCGGTTAATAAAGGTTTTGAAACTCATTTAATGAAAGGACAATTCCCATTTTTCATTATGTTTTTAGATATTGCTCCTGAACGTGTCGACGTGAATGTGCATCCAACAAAAATGGAAATTAGATTTGATAACAATGGAGAAATATTTTCTTTTGTTTATCATACTGTTTCTAGTACAATTTTATCCAACCAAGATTTATTTTCGATGGATATGATTGATAAACCCATTAATTCGCTAAATAAATTAGGAAAAACATTAGATACATCGATTCAAGGGGAACAACAAGATGCTTTCAAAGAATACGATGATATTTTCAAAACTCAAACACAAGATAATCAAAATCGAACAACATATAGTAATAGCAATAATTTTGAATCGATTTCTAATACAACTCAAACGCAAAGTGATATATCTGATATTGATGTATCCCAAATTATAAATCAAGTAAAATCTGCTATTAGCATACCTGATGCAGAAAAAAAAGATTTTGAAAGTTTTAAAAATGCAATACGAGAATCATTACAGCAAAATTTAGATTCTAACAATGCTTCTACAAATGATACTTCTATTGATAATATTGATACATCGAATAAAAATGAAGTAAAGAGTCCAAAATTTTTGGAAGGAAAAGAAATTTTTGCTGATGAACAAGGGAAGTATACAATTGAAAAAATAAACGTTTATGGCAAAAATGATAAAGTTATTGGTGTAAAAGAAGTAAAGATATACGAAGATATGTTTGACCCTGATGAAATTGTTCGATCAATTAATATGGTAGATATTGGGTTTGGAGAAATGAATGGGGATGTTAAACTAAAAAGCCCAGATAGTATACATAACATTGAAGAAATACCTACACAACAAGTACAAGATGTTATCAAAGATTCTACAACTGCTTTGCTTAAGAATGGATATAAGGTCGTTGGAAAATTGTTTAATACATTTTTATTTGTTGAACACGAAGATTCTGCAATTTTAATAGACCAACACGCAGCACACGAACGTGTTATTTATGATAAACTTCAAAATTATTATAGCAATAAGGAACGTGCATTGCAACCATTACTTGTCCCATATATTTTGGAATTAAATTATTTGGAAAAAAATTTTATTGAACAAAATTTGCAACAATTTTTGGACTTAGGTTTCGAAATGGAAGAATTTGGAGATAAATCATATAAAATTTCTGCAGTTCCATTACTTTTAGGTGGAAATTTTGATTGTAAATCATTTTTTGATGATATTTTGAAACAATATGGCAAAGAGGTTAAAATTAAAGATAGTTTAAAATTTAATGAATATTTAATGCAAAGAGCGTGTAAATCTGCAATTAAGGCAGGGAATGATATGAGTGAACAAGAAATCTGTTATTTAGTAGATGCCGTAATTGAAAATAAGACCGAACTTTTTTGTCCGCATGGTAGGCCAATTGCTATAAAAATAGAAAGAAAGGACATTGAAAAATGGTTCAAACGTGTGCTATAAAACCGAAACTTTTGGTCATTGCGGGCCCTACTGGAGTAGGCAAAACCAAACTTGCCATTGATTGCTTGCAATACCTAAACTGTGAATTGATTTCAGCAGATTCTATGCAAATTTATAGAGGTTGTGATATAGGTACAGCAAAAATTTCAAAAGCTGAACAACTTTTATATCCACATAAAAATATTGATATCATTGATTTTAGTGAACAATTTAGCGTTGCTGAATTTAAAAAAATTACTCTAAAACAAATTGATGGAATCATAAAACAAGGCAAATTGCCAATTTTAGTGGGGGGGACAGGGTTGTATATAGAAAGTTTACTATTCCCCTATACGTTTCAAAACTGTAAAAAAGATAACACTTTGAGAGAAAAACTTAATTTATTGTACGAAAAAATTGGTGGGGAAAAACTAATTGATGAAATTATCTCAAAAAAGCCAGAGTTAGCAAAAAATTTGCATCCTAACAATAAGAAACGAATAATTCGAACATTAGAAATTTTAAATAATTCAAATACCTTTACCCATGAATACTGTTTTGAAAATTCAAAATTTGATTATTTAATTATATTCCTTAATAAAGAAAGAAATAAATTATATAATACAATCAATGAACGCGTTGATGAAATGGTAAAAAATGGTTTAATTGATGAAGCATTTAAACTTTATAATTACGAAAAATTAAATAATTGCAAATTACAAGTGTCAAGCGCAATTGGGTATAAAGAGCTTTATCCTTATTTTGATAAGATTTCAACACTTGAAGAATGTGTCGAAAAAATAAAACAACACAGCCGAAATTATGCGAAAAGGCAAATAACGTGGTATAAACGATATACCACAAACATAGAATGGGTTAATAATGAGTATCTAGATGAATATAAAAAAATTTTAAACTTAATTTTAAATAAATATAGTGAATATTTAAAATAAAATTTTATTTTAACAAAAAAGTTTTATCCATTTATTATGATTTAACTAAATTCATAAATAGGATAAAGCTTTTTTTGTATAATATACCAATGATAAACTAACACTTATATTTTTATACTTATTTATTTTATAATCAAAAATATTCTTTTTTTTAAAATTGACGAATTAATCCAATAACTTTGCCAAGAATAGCTATGTTATCAAAATACATTGCAGACATATTTGGATTTTGAGGTTGTAAACGTACTCTGCCATCTTCTTTGTAATACGTTTTCACAGTAGCTGAATTTTCAATCAATGCGACAACAATCTCGCCATTTTCAGCTGTGTTTTGTTGTCTTACAATAATTTTGTCTCCATCGTATATTCCTGCGTCAATCATACTTTCGCCAATGACTTTGAGCATAAAAAGATTATCTCCACGAAACATATTTGTTGGAATATAAAAGGAATCTTCATAATTTTCCTCAGCTAAAATTGGTTGTCCTGCAGTAACATTTCCCACAAGGGGAACAACTGAAAAGTCCGTATTTAGGAACTTTGGTTTATATTTAGGGTTCGCATTTAAATACCTATCAGAAATTGATAATGCTCTGTTTTTGCGCCCTTTATTTATTAAGTCGCCATTTGCTTCTAACTTTCTTAAATAGTAAGAAACTGTTGAAGTTGATCTAAATCCAAATTGATTTTGAATTTCACGTATACTTGGCGGAAAAGCATTATTTTTTGAATAGTCTGCGATAAATTCAAGTATTTCTTTTAGTTTATAATTATTCTTAGCCATATAAAACTCCTTTTCTTTTGTTGGAAGTATTATAACATAATATAAAAAATATGTCAAACAAATTTTCTATATTTTTCATTTATCATCTTTATTATTTCTTAATCTTATTTTTGTTGAAGCACTTTTTCTTATATCTTCACTTATTGATGCATAATGTTTCTTTGTTGTATTTACATCTTTATGACCTAAAACATCTGCAACAATGTATATATCATGTGTTTGTTCATATAGACTTGTTCCGTATGTACTTCTAAGCTTGTGCGGACTAATCTTTTTTAATGGCGATGCAACGAGCGCATATTTTTTTACTAAATTTTGTACAGCACGTGTTGATATTCTTTTATTCTGCAATGATAAAAAGAAAGCATTTGAATCTTTTTCATTTTTGGGTGCTATTTTTTCTCGCAATTTTTTATAATTGAATAGGGCAGAAGCCACCTCATCTGAAAAATACAATATGTATTGATTTCCACCTTTACGTGTAATTACAAATGAATTATTTTTGAAGTTAATGTCATTAATATCTATCCCAACTAATTCACTTATACGTATTCCAGTTCCCAAAAAAAGTGTCAAAATTGCAACATCACGCGTTTTTGTATGATTTAAATAGTTTTTTTGTTGCAAAGAAATTGCATTTTCGCAATTATCAGCAACTTCCAATAATTTTTCCACTTCATTAGAATCAAGGCGAATTATGTTTTTTGTATAAATTTTGGGCATATCTACTTTATCTGCAACATTTTGAGAAATTTTATCTTTTTTATAAAAATATTTTAATAAACTACGCACTGTTGCTAATTTTCGAGCTTTAGCTTTGTCATTATTTCTATATGTTTTATCATCAATAATATAATAGTTTAAATAATCTAAAAACATTTCTAAATTTGTTGCTGTAATTTTATTTAAATCATCTAAGGTTAATAGGGGGATTTCTACATTTGCAAATTCTGGTAATTCATTGTGTAAAAAAGTGAAAAAAGTAATAAGGTCTTGAGCATATGCTATTCTGGTTAAGGAACTAGTTCTATTTTCAATACCTATAAAAAATTCGGAACAAAATGTTGGCAATTTCGCGCGCATTTGACGTAATTTTAATGTGTTTTTTTCATCACGTTGTTCCACATAAGATTTATTATTATTTGCCATAACAATATTATATCAAAAAAAAAATGTAAATCAAAATATTTTTATGATATAAAAATGATATTGAAATTTTTGATAATTATCAAAATAAATACCACAATGAAATTTGATGTAAAATTTACTTTAAAATTTTTTAAAATTAAAATGAATTATTTATAGTATAGAAAAATGAATTATTAAATTTAGAATTCAAAATTCAGGCAATTGAAATTCAGGCAATTGAACTATGGATAAATTAAAAACTTATAGAATTTAATAATTATACCGTTTTTTATAAATTTTACCTATATCTATTCGCTAAAGCTGTCTTTAGCGAATAGATATAAGTAGGTAAATTAATGCAAAACCCACTACCCTATTATTTAAATTTGATTTTTCAGAATAAATTTGTTTAGTAACTAATTGTTTATAGGTATTTCTCGAAATAGTTGTAAAACAAAATTTGATTTTTTTAATAGATTACGAGTATCCTTGACGTTTGGCAAAACTGTTGAAACTATCGTCCAAAAGGCATTTGAGTGATTCAATTCCATTATGTGTGCTAATTCGTGTACAATAACGTAATCTATAATGCTTGGTGGCATCATAATAAGTCGCCAATTAAAAGATATTACCCCTTCACTATCACACGTTCCCCATCGATGTTTTGCATTAATTAATCGAATTTCCTTGGGTTCTAACTGCATTATATTCGAAAAATATTTAAGACGCTGACCAACAATTTCAATGCAACAATTTTTAAGAAATTTTTCTAATTGGTTAACTTCTTTTTTTAGTGTAATTTGAGATTTTATTATAATATTGCTGTCTAATATCGAAACTTCCCTTGCTTTTTTATCTCTTAATACGTTATATTTTTTTCCGCAAAATAGAATTTTGTTATATTGAAATAAATCATTATGAATTTTATTTTGTTTTTTTATTTCAGTTACTTTTGTTTCAATCCACTTTTGTTTAGAATCAATAAAATTTAAGATTTTATCATTTGGCATATTTTTAGGTGCTTTAACTATAATCTCCGCTTTTTCATTTATTACTATAGATAAAGTTTTTCTTGAAGTTCTTTGTAAATAATCAATATTCATTATTTAATTTCCTTTTTCTTATTAATTGCTATATATGGTGTATTTTATTATTCTAATACACTATATATAGTGTATTATATTTTTTAAATAAACTTATTGTAATTTATTGACAAATTATAGAAAAAAATGTAAAATATATTATATTAAAGACATTCCCTATTTTATATATGTCATATGAATGAGGTAAAAAATGCGCGGTAAAATTAATTCAATAATTTTATATACATTAAAGTCAGAAAATCTCTATGGTTTGCAAATAATAAAAGCTATTGATGCTCTTACTAATGGACAAATTGGAGTAAAATTGCCAAGTCTTTATAGTTCTTTACATAAGCTTGAAGCTGAAGAATATATAACATCCTATTGGGAAAATAGTGAAATTGGTGGCAAACGTCGATATTCGGCATTGACTGAAAAAGGACGACAATATGTAGAAGAACATCCTATTGATTTTTCAATATACAATGCGTCTTCTATCCAAAACTCAAGCAACGCGCCCTCTTCATTGGCAATTCAACCAGATTTTTTTAATACGATTGCTCATTCTGAAAAAATAAAAGAAAATCAAATGAATGAAGCGCCTTTTGAAAATGAAATCCCAAATTATTCAATTTTGGATTATATTTCAACTGAAAAAATAGATGAGGTAAATTTAGCGCTAAATAGTTCTAGATCTTTGTCAAATAAAGAATACAAAACACAAAGTGAAGATAGTAGTATTGAAATGTCGATGAATATGAGCACTAATTTTTCAAATGTAAATTCTAAAGAATTTCAACAAGTTTATGATAAAAACGATGCAGTTCTTTTGTCTGACGATGAAATTATACCACAAAATGAATCAACAAGTCTACTATATAGACCAACTACCCTATCAAATGATGCAATTAAGAATAATGATATAGATTATGCAGGAATTTTTGGGGATATGATTGAAAAAGACGTTGCAAAATCTACCTTATTTGGATCTCAAAATGACGCAATTGGAAATTTTTACAATACTAATGATGTTAAACATAATGATGAAAATATTGAAATGACTGAAATAGGATTTGAAAAACGTAAAGATATTTTAAGCAATTGCAATGCGCTAAATACGGAGAAAAAACAAATGCAAAATTCTACAGAATTTGCGACCCACAATTGTGATTTTGAAACAATACAAATTCAGTCTTACGATCAACCAATTACTTCAAAAAAGAACATTAATGAGTATTTAATGAAAGACAAAATTGTAGTTGACGAAAAATACAAAGCGAATATATTTCTTAAAAAAAGCAATTTTGCTAATTCAGAATATGACTTCTTCTCATCTCCACCTAAATACAACAAAGACACGTTTGAAGAAATTAAACAGCATACAACTAAAATTGATAAATTTTTTAACAATAATTTAAATAGCAATGCAAATACTGATACCTTTGATTTACAAACAAAAACGCTTGATGAATTCATATTAGATTGCAAAAAAAATGGGATAGATGTTGTCACGTATAATAATTCAAAATCAAAAATTAAAATCAACAACGTATATATAAATCGAATTAATTTAGTTGCGTCAATAATTACTTTTAGTGTTCTTACAGCTTTGTTAGTAATGTTGTTCTTTATTTTCAAATCAGCTGATACATTTACTCCATTACTTGCTACCATTTTAACAATTTTGACAATTTCATCTATTTACCCTGTCACTTGTGCAATTCTTTTGTTAAAAAATAGTAAAATTAGTTATCCTTATTTGCGTGAGAAAAAAGAATGGGGACCTCGAACTATAATTGTTTTATCTATAATCTTTTTAACATTTGCAGTAAATATATTTAATGGTATGAATCCAAACAATATCGATAACTATTTACCTTATGTAATAATCCCAACTGTATCTTCTTTAATGATTATTTTTGATTATATTATTAGGTTATTATTTCTAAAGGCCAAAATATTTAGATTTAAAAATGTTTAAAGTAGAAAAGCAAAAAAACAGTTGAATGTAATTCCTTCAACTGTTTTTTACTTTTTCAATTTGCGCATTTTATCGACTTTTTTCGGTTCCAACTTAAATGATTGCTTAAATGTAGTTTTCATTCTATAGTATTTGATAGAGGTATTCCCTTTGAATATTCCACCATCATTTGAGTGATTTAAAATATTTTTTGTTATTTTATTAAATTTAATTCTTTTAATGTTTTTATGCCAACCTATAAATTTGTTCATAAAAAATTTTTCAATTTGTTCTTGGTATTTCCAACAAATTACAAAAGCAACTATAATTAAAATAATCAACACGGGCCATACATATAATCCCCACCCGCTATATGGAATTAATTGCCCACTGCCAATATATGCTGTAACAAAAATACCTAAAGGTCGTGCAATAAGAGTTGCAAAAAAGAAAAACTTAAAAGACATCGAAGTAATACCAGCAATTAAACACAATAAATCATCAGGAAAAATGGGAAAAATAAACATTAAAATCAAAAGATATTTGCCCTTTTTATTTAAAATAGTGCTGTATTTTTTTGTTTGTTCTTCGCCGGCAATCCAAACTGCAATTTTTCTTCCAAAAATTCGACCTAAAAAAAATGCAACATAACTTCCAACTAAAATGGCAACTGTGCTAATTAGTGAGGCAATTAAAGGCCCATATACTGCAACTCCTGCAAGTATTGTTGCCATTGCAGGTATTGGTGCAATAATAACTTGAGCAAATTGAATTATAAAAAAGACAATGAATCCCCAAATTCCAGCAGATAATATCAAATTTTTTATCGCTTGATAACTTTCAAAATACTTTAACCAATTATTATAAAAACAAATTGCATATCCAACTACAAAAAATATACAACACACAAGCGAAACAAAGCATAATTTAAAAATCTTTTGCCATCTCTTATAATAACATAGAATCATTACATTTGCTAGTATTGTAAATATTATAAATACTCCCCAACAAACCAGTTGATTTATTTCCAAATTAATTGTAAGAGATAAAATACCTAATGTTATTGATAATATTGCAAATAAAATAATTGATATTTCTTTAAAAACATTTTTCACACTTTTATTCATTCTACTTCCCTATCTATATTATACATCATTCTTGCAAATAATAAAACAAAAATTAATAAATTCTTTACTATTTTTCTATAATGTGATATAATAAAATAAATGGAGGGCTTCTTGTTGCTTAATAAAGTTTTGACAGTCAAAAATTTAACGAAGGAATATAAACAACGTACGGCTGTAGACAATGTTTCATTTGATGTTTATGAAGGAGAAATTTTTGGATTACTTGGGCCAAATGGTGCGGGTAAAACAACGATTATAAAAATGATTACAGGTCTTGCAAAAATTACAAGTGGAGATGTCACAATTTGTGGCCATTCTATAAAAAATGACTTCGAAAATGCAATTGTTAATGTTGGAGCGATAGTTGAAACTCCAACCTTATATTCATATATGTCGGGGAAACAAAACTTAAGGTATTATTCAAATTTATATAAGGGTATAACTAAAGAACGCATCGATGAAGTGATTGAATTAGTTGGTCTTAAAGATAGAATTAATGACAAGGTTAAAAATTACTCACTTGGGATGCGCCAACGAATAGGAATTGCACAAGCACTTTTACATAGTCCAAAACTATTAATTTTGGATGAACCTACAAATGGACTTGACCCCAATGGAATTTTGGAAATTCGCCAATTTTTAAAGAATATAGCAAAAACAAAAAAAATATCAATACTTGTTTCAAGTCATATTCTTTCAGAAATGGAGTTGTTATGTAACACAGTTGCTATTATTGATAATGGTAAATTGAAGCAAATCCGTTCAATTGGTCAATTAGCTCAAAACTCTAAGAAGAAAATTGCAATAAAAGTCAATTACCCAAATTTCGCTGGCAAATTATTAATGAATAAATTTGGATTAAGTGTTGAAATCGCTGGAGCAAATGTAATATGTGATGTTGAGGAAAATAAAATTCCGCAAATTACACAATTCTTAATATCAAAAAATGTTCCAATTTTTGGAATATCAACTGTTACTAAGTCATTGGAACAAATGTTTCTAGATATTGTAAATAATAACAATAATATGAGGGATACACTATGAATACTTTTTGGAAAATAACACGGGGAGAATTGGATAAAATTTTTGCGCGTCCAGCGATATTTATTATGACTGGATTTTTTGTCTTGGCAATTGTCGTTGCTTCACTTATGTTTTCTCCTTCCCCACGTGCTGATACTGCCGACCTTGCAAATGTTAGTGGCGAAAATGTCGTTGATGTTTATAATAACTTTAATAGCAATCAACATAAGCAAGTATACGATTTAGAATTAAATAATGTACTAGAGATGTTAAATTTTTATTTATCTCAAACTGATGATGGACGTATCAATAAAAATTCACTAATTAATGAAATTGAAAAAATCAATGAAACTTATGGAGAATATTGGCAAAAAGTATTGCTTTCAAGCGATGGCGCGATGAGTAGTGCTAGCGATAAAAAAACAAAGCTCATAAATCAAATAACAACATTAAATAAAAATTATAAGACGATAAATAAAAATTTCTTACAATTATTTATCACAAAAAGCAATAATGAAACAATAATGAATACACTAAATGATTTCTTGCTCACAATGTCGACTGATGGCGATGAAAATGATAAAGAACATCATTTACATATTATTGAAACGGTTAATAGCCATAAATTTATTGCAAATTTGAAAAATTCGTTAGAAAAAATTGAAGATGTTACTATTGATGCAAAAATTATTTCAGAATTAAAGAAAAACTACTATGATGTTGCAGCCGAACGAAAGTCAGCAATTTTAAACGAAATGGAAAGTATATATTTAATAGCTAATGAAAATAGTGATGAAAACTTAAATTCTAAAAACATTGAAAAATTTAAAGTTCTTTCCAATAATTATAAATTGACTATTAACCAAATTTCATCAATTGTAAATGATAAAATTTTATTAGAAATTGTTGGGGATAAAAATACAACAAATCTTTCTAATTTGACATATACAGAATTATCTGAGTTTAATAAATATAAAACTAATGAAGACTTGACAAGAAATGTATTTTACTTTACAAACGAAGCATATTCATATCAGTACTCAAACGTTTTTCAATCTAATACAAATTCAAATTATAAAACTAACGCCTATGATTTTATGTACTTTGCTCTTGAATTTCTCAGCTTCGTAATTGTTATTTTTTGTGTAGTTATTGGTGCCGGAATGATTTCAGGCGAAACCACTGGGGGAACAATGAAGATGTTAGCTATCCGCCCCTACAAACGGAATAAAATAATCACAGGAAAGTTGATAGGAACTTTCTTAATGGGGGTTATATTCCTTTTGATAGGAGCGATTACAACATTCATAATTGGTGCACGCTTATATGGACTTGATAGCGCGCCTGTGCTTATGGTTTTTAATGCTAATAGCGCAACGACAATCTCGGCAATTGGATTATTTTTCATATTTCTACTTCTACTACTTGTAAGAATTATAGTTTATACAATTCTAGCAGTTTTCATATCAACCGTATTCAAAAGCAACGTCGGTGCAGTTATTATTTCTATAATGATTTACATTTTTGTAGCGTTGTTTGGCAATTTATTCGGTTCAAGCATAATATATGGATATTTACCATTTGCTAATGTCGATCTTTTTAGGTATCTTGGCGGTGAGTATGTTTCAACAACTGGAAGTATACTTGGTTTAGATTTTTCGTGTCCTATTCAACCTGACAGCAATTTCTACCTCTCTTTAGGAATAATAAGCGTGTTTGTAGCAATTATGCTTGCTATAACATATATTATTTTTAACAAAAGGGATATAGAGTAATGCAGTGTTGTGCAATTAGTGACGCACATAATGATTTTTTGACAAGTGAAAAGTGCGACTTACTTAAATTAGATAAAGAATTTGAAAAGAATAATGTTGCATTATGCAACGCTATTCTTTTTTCTAATGATAAATCTCCATTAGATATATGTACTATAACGAAATTAAAATCTTCAATAAATAATTTCCAACACCTAAAGAAAAGTTGTATTTTTTCATTTGAAAATATAGGATTCGTAAAAAATCTTGATGCCATAATTCAATTTATTCCCTTTTCATGTTCATTAACTTGGAATTTTGATAATAAGTTTGCTGGTGGAGCATTTGGTTTTTCAAACTTGACTAAAAAAGGACTAAATGCAATAAAAGAACTAAACAAAAATCGAATTATTATTGATACAGCTCATTTAAATAGACAATCTTTTTGGAGTGCCATTAAAGTTATTAATCACCCTATTTTTAATTCGCATTCATGTATTTCTGTTTTTAAAGAACATAGAAGAAATATTGACATTGAACAACTCAAAGCTATATATGATACAAAAGGTTTTTTAGGAATTACATTTGTACGTGATTTTTTTTCCAATAAAAAAATCTGTAACTATACTGAAATTTTTTATATAATAGATGCAATTATTCAAACATTAGGTAATGAATGTATTGGATTTGGAAGTGATTTTTATGGGACAAATAGACTTCCTAGTAAATTAAAAAATTATTACGATTTCTACAATTTGTATCAATTGTTCAAAGCATCTGGGTATAAAGACTATGATATTGAAAAAATATTTTATAAAAATTTTATGAATTTTGTTAAAACTCAACAATCTAATTGTTTTTAAATCCATAATTTGATATAATATTATTATGAAAGAGTTAACAATATATACTGATGGAGCTTGCTCATATAACCCTGGTCCAGGGGGCTGGGGTGCTGTTCTTTTGTATAAAGGTATTGAAAAAAGAGTTTCAGGATATGTTCCTGAAACAACGAATAATAGAATGGAATTGCAAGCTGTTTTATCGGCTTTGAGTCTATTAAAAGAACGATGCAAAGTGCATATATATACAGATTCTGCGTATATTTACAATGCATTCACGAGCGACTGGGTTACAAAATGGCAAAAAAACAATTGGCGTAATTCTAATAAGAAAACAGTTATAAATAAAGACCTATGGGAGCAACTAATTAAATATAGTACTTATCACGAAATTGTTTGGCATAAAGTTAAGGGGCACGCTGATAATATATATAACAATATATGTGATGAGCTTGCACGAGGTGAGGTTTTAAAAAACACTACTCAAAACTGAATAGGTTGAACCAATAATCTTAACAAAAAGATAATAACAAGCTCAACAAAATTATTAACATATTCCATTTGTTTTTTTAAATAGTTTCTACATATTTTAATAGAAAAGCACACACTCTACTGAAGTGCCATTTACTGGGTTCATTTCACCAACGTACAGTGTGTGTTTTTGTCAAAAATATCATTTTGCATAATTTACGCAACGAGATTCTCGGATTACATTAATTTTTATTTGTCCAGGGTAATCTACCTCTTCTTCCACTTTTTTAGCAATATCTTGTGCAAGGAACATTGCATCTTCATCAGTAATTTCGTCAGGTTTAACAATAACCCTAACCTCTCTCCCCGCTTGAATTGCGTATGCTTTATCAACCCCTTCAAACGAGCTCGAAATTTCTTCAAGCTTTTCAACTCGCTTGATATAAGTTTCAAGACTTTCTCGTCTTGCACCTGGTCGAGAACTTGAAATTGCATCAGCAACTTGAACTAATATAGCTTCAACAGATCGGAATGGGACATCACCGTGATGAGCTTCGATGCAATGAATAACCGCTTCACTTTCTTTATATTTTCTTGCAAGCTGAACACCAAGTTCAGTATGAGTTCCTTCTAACTCGTGGTCAACCGCTTTACCAATATCGTGAAGAAGGCCTCCACGTTTTGCAGTTTCAACATCAACCCCAAGTTCAGATGCCATCATTGAGGCTAAGTGAGCGACTTCAATTGAATGTAGTAGTACATTTTGACTGTAACTTGTTCTAAATTTTAACCTGCCAAGCAACATCGTTAGTGCGGGATGAAGTCCGTGGACATTGGCATCGTAAGATGCATCTTCCCCAATTTGTCTCATCTCGCTTTCTAAATCCTTGCGAACTTTTTCAACCATTTCTTCAATTTTTGCTGGGTGAATTCTACCATCCATCATCAATTTGTCTATTGTTCTTTTTGCGATTTCGCGTCTTAGTGGGTCAAAACTTGAAAGGACAATTGTTTCGGGCGTGTCATCGATAATCAAATCTATCCCCGTTGATGCTTCAAGGGCGCGTATATTTCGCCCTTCGCGACCAATAAGTCTACCTTTCATTTCTTCACTTGGAATAGTAACCGAAGTAACTGTAATTTCAGCAGTGTGGTCTGTGGCACATCTTTGAATTGCTTGTGTTATAATATCAACAGCCTTTCGTTCTGCATTTTCTTTGGCTTCTTCTTCCATATCTCTGACTTCACCAGCGACCGCTTTTCTAGCATCGTCGCGCAAAACATCCATAAGTTTATTTTTTGCTTGTTCCTGCGAGAGTCCAGCAACGCGTTCAAGTTCTAATATGATATCTTTGGCTTTTTCATCTAATTGTTCTTCTTTTTCAATTAACGAGTTTTCTTTTTCGTCAAGTTTTGTTTTTAATTGTTCTATTTGATTTGATTTTTGTTCTAAATTTTGTTCTTTTTTATTTTGAAACTCTTCTTTTTGCAAAAGGCGTTCTTCTAATTTTTGAATTTCTTGACGGCGTTCTTTAATTTCAATGTCTGTATCCGCTTTCAACTTAAAGATTTCATCTTTTGCCTCAATGATTAGTTCCTTTTTTTGTGTTTTTGCATCATTAATGGCGTCTTCAATAATTTTTTTTGCCGATTTAGTAGCATTGTCAATTTTTTTCTGCACGATTAGCTTATAAATAAGGTAACCTGCAATAACCCCAATTGCCATACAACCAATTATTATTAAAATTAATGGGAAAACACCGATATTGATGCCACAAAGCATTTCTATATACATATCGATTATTTCTCCTACAAATATTGTACACATCTCAAAATATGTACAATTAATTTTATAATTTTTTTATATTTTTGTCAAGTTATTTGTCCTATTTTTAAAAAATAAATAACAATAGATAATTCTCAACGCAAATTTTATTTAAAATACAAATATTAGAATTTCATTTTAAGTTTTCTAATTTTGTTTATGTTTTTAAAGGAGTTATAAAATTAAAATATTTATATAAATTAAAAAAACTTGCATATTTTCATTGCAAGTTTTAAAACTTATCTAATTCCTCCATCTTCAATAATATCGTATGAGGCCTTTATTTTTTGATAAATTTCTTCATAAATATTTGGATTATCAGCAAGGAATTGCTTTGCA